>WFTF01000001.1 GCA_015485575.1 Patescibacteria group bacterium
AAGAGCGACTGAATAAAATAAATAGTGAAACGACCAATCCAATAGCCGCAACTACGGCAAGAATGGTGCGAAACGAATGAAAGATAAGGGGCATAAAAACTTACAAGAACATTACATTACGCTATGTGCTAAACAGCATACTGACAATGCGCTACAACGTTCACAACATATACACGGCGCATATCATTATAGTACACTCTCATGTATGATATCATATACACGGTACAAATGTGACCCTCATCAATGATGCAAAACGGGATACACGCTGTATCGCAGAGATCACTATCATGAATACCACAAGCACCTTTCAAAAATACCCGACAGCCCTCACGCAACTCCGCCATTCTGACGGGGTGTGGAGCATGCTTGTATCCTCCATATACCTTTTGCTCGGTGTCGGATTTGCATTTATAACACTGTACACACTCTTGCGAACAATCAGCTTCATAGATATGCAGCTGCCACCCATCACCTTCTTGATTTCAGGTGCTTTTGTGGTCTCACAAGGAGTTCCGGCGTACGGTTTTCTCTACATGAAAAAGTGGATCACTTCCATCGCGGTGCTTATGATACTGATTGACGTGCTTGTGTTTGTATTCCTCTACAGTCTTTCGTACGGTGATTTGGCGCTGTCCGTACTTACGCAAGTGTTCATACTCGCTCCCGCTGTTACTTTCTTTGTGCTCACCCGCAATCATTTGACAGGGTCGTACGTGCAGCCACTGCCAATTGCGCTGTACGCAATAAGTGCAGCACTGACCGTCACACTTGGGCTGTCAAACGTTGTATTACAAAACAATTTCATAGGTTAAATATCATGTTCTTAACGCACAAAAAATTTATCGCAAGCATTCTCATGAGCGCCATGCTCTTTTTTGCCCCGCCGAAACCGGCGGAAGCGGTTTTCATACCGGTACTGGCAAATGCACTGAATGTCGTAACCGTTCTTGCAGACCTTATCATCTTGTGCGCAATACAATCAGCAAACGGAGTGGGATTTTGTGGGGGCTCTTCGGGAGGAGGCGCATCTGCATGTGGCAGCATACCCCCACCAAACTCAACCTGCACCAACTTCCCGCTGGACGATAACTCGCTTGTTTTAAACCCAGAAGTGGTGCGCGAGGGGGATGACTTTGATATCAGCTGGAACACCGGACAAAACTTCCCCGCCAATTGTACCCTCACAGGACCGAACATAGAGGTTACCCTCTCCTCCATAGATGACCTCACCGGTACCGTCACCACCACCGCAACAGGGCCACATGTCTACACGCTTGCCTGCGGCACGGAGTCCATCACAAAAGCACTGAAGATACTGCCAACAATAACCGAATCATAAACCGTTGTGTCGGTTTGTGAATAAATCACCCTAGCTACCATGAGTAAAAAAATGTACCATAGTCACAACATGCAAAAATATACGATGCCTATTGCGGTAACCATATTGTTCTTTTCTCTGGTCATAAGTGCCTTTATCCTCTACGGACTGCAGCAGGTGCAGGCAGTGTTCCAAAAAGGTGTCGCACAAGGAAAAGATGTCCGCCTTGCCGAGTTAAATGCATGTCCTATTCCTTCCGAAGATCAACCAAACTTCAGTGGCTGTAACTCGGTTTTGTAACCCGTCCTTCCTAAAACAAGGATGTGCCCCGCACCATATCGCTAAACCCGTCATAGTGCGGTGTCCGGTTGTGACACATACGAAACACCCGACACCTTGAAAGACGCAAAAGGGCGTGTTATATTTTGCACTACCAATTGTAGTGTATTGGTGAGGTGTTGGTTAGGGTAACACCTCTGCAACATGCACTCTCCCCGTAGTGCACGTGTCGCTTGGCACGCTTTATTCAATAAGCGCAATCATACTTGAAACAACAAAAAAGACGTTACCATTCAAAAGACCGTACCCGCATCAATGATGCGATTACCGCACGCGAACTGCGTGTGGTGGGTCCCAATGGTGAAAACCTTGGTGTGCTCTCACTTGCAGACGCACGCAAGGCCGCTGAAGAGGCGAAACTTGACCTTATTGAAATATCCCCCAAAGCAAAACCTCCCGTTGCCAAAATCATGGACTACGGGCAGTACCGCTATGAAACAAAACGCAAAGCAAGCGAAATAAAGGCGAAGTCGCACGTTACCGAAACCAAAAGTGTACAGGTAAAAATCGGCACCAGCGAACACGACCAGCAGCTGAAAGCAAAGCGTGCAGCCGGATGGCTCCACGAGGGACACCGAGTAAAGGTAGACCTCTTTCTATGGGGGCGCTACAAATATATGGAGCCTGCATTCTTAAAAGAACGATTGGAACGCTTCTTGAAAATCATTCCCGCTGAGTATAAATTGGCGGATGAAATCAAAAAAAGTCCAAAGGGCTTCACCTGTATCATTGAGCGGGTGGGCAAGAGCGTCAAAGGACCGAAAATAATCCAAGACGAGCAGCCATCCGTGAAAAGAGAGAAAGCAACCAAGAAAAAAGACGTAGCAAAATCAAAGAAAAAATCACTGGACGAGCTACTGGAGACGGGCATGGTATAGAGGTGGACTTTTGTTGAGAAATAGGTTATATTTTGCTGACTTTTTGCCTTATAAAAGCGAAGAAAATTATCATGAAAACAAACAAATCATACACAAAGCGCCTGAAGGTGACGAAAAACGGCAAGATCATCGCACGCAAGCCCGGTCAGAACCACTTTAATGCAAAACAGAGCGGACAGCAGCGACTTGCTCGAAAGCGCACCCAGAACCTCTCACTGTCAAAACGGGTGACACGACGCTTTTTGCCGAAAACGGGTGCATAACGTATACCGATGATACATTCATTCATTACAAAACTCTAATAACGAACTATGGCACGAGTAAAAGGAGGAATCATGGCGAACAAACGCCGCAAATACATTCTGCAACAAGCAAAGGGATACCGTTTTGCGCGCTCCAAGAAGGTCGCAGCGGCACGCGAAGCGATTTACCACGCACAGCTGCACGCCTTTGATCACCGAAAAGACAAGAAGGGAGACTTCCGCCGCTTGTGGATTGTGCGCATCAACGCGGCACTACGCCCCTTTGACATGAAGTACAGTCGCTTTATTAAGGCACTCGCGGAAAAAAACATAAAACTTGACCGAAAGGTTCTCGCAGATCTTGCCATGAACCGTCCCGATGACTTTAAACGAGTTGTAGAAGCGGTGAAATAACCACCAAGGTGTACAAAATATAAAAACAATCGATTGCTTTTGGCAATCAATTGTTTTTCTTCGTTGCCTAATTGTGTGCACAGAGACACTAGAAGTCTATCTCTATTTCTTGGTTTTCGCTTGGAGCTATGGCGGGAGCTCCCAGGTAATCCCGCAGGCGTTGTACCAAAAACAGCGAGGATCGTTCTTCTCCCATGGTGACGAAAATCTGCTTCGCTTTATCACCGCCTTGTGCCACAAAATCCACCAGCTGATCACGATCCGCATGTCCCGAGTAGCCGCGTATGCGCGCTATCTTTGCGCGTACTTTCACATACTCTCCATCTATCTGCACCTTCTTTGCGCCATCATGCAGCACCCTGCCCAGGCTCCCCACCGCTTGATAGCCAACCAAAAGCAATGTGGTTGCAGGGTCGTCCAGGTAGTTCTTTTCATGTCGGCGAATACGCCCTCCATGACTCATACCACTTCCCGCAATGATTACTTTTGCACCCTTATGCGCTTGGATCTCGTGAGAGTCCTTTACCGTGCGGGTAAATGATAGACCTTCAAAATCAAAAATATCATCCCCCGCTTTAATCTGCTCCTGTACGTCGGTTTTCAGATACTGCGGGTATTTACGATACATTTCCGTTACCGCAATAGCCAAAGGGGAATCCAGAAAAACGGGCAGGGCTTCAATCTGCCCCGATTCCACCAGGTTGTTAATCTCCAAAAGCATTGCCTGTGTGCGTTCCAGTGAAAAAGCGGGGATGATGAGTGTGCCGCTCTTATGCTGTGTTTCCAATATGTACTGCGTAAGCAGCTGTGTGCGTTCCTCTACCTCTTCATGTACCCGATCCCCGTAGACACTTTCCATAAGCAGGTAGTCATAGTCTGTCGGTATAACAGGTGGATTCAAGAGCGGTTGTGGAACATTTCCAATGTCTCCGGTGAACACTATTTTTTTACCATTGCGCTCCAGATGAACCATGCCGGATCCGAGTATATGTCCCGCGTCTGTAAAATAGGCGCGTATGTCTTTGAGAGCTATGTCCTGCTGGCAGGAAACTACTTTCCACTGTGACAGTGCTTGATCTATATCGCGCTCACCATACAACACCTCTGTACCGTAGCGCTCTTTCTCGTACCGCATCACCTTCAGCGCATCGCGGAGCATAATATTCGCAAAATCTCGCGTGGGTTCTGTGGAATAAATCACCCCGGTAAATCCATCCTTCACCAGCTTTGGAATACGTCCGATATGATCGGCATGGGCATGGGTAACCAACAGCACATCCACATCAGCCGGATTGTAAGCAAAGGGTTCGGCATTGACTTGCTGTGCAAACCGATCCCCCTGCACCAGTCCGCAGTCAATCAATATAGCTTGATCTCCACAGTCAAGCATAAAGTTTGCTCCGGTCACATTTCCCACTCCCCCGTAAAATCCAAGTGTTGTTGCCATACCCATATCTTGATTATCTCCTTCAGAGTCTACGCAGTGCGCGTCCCACTATGTACCCGAACACCGCACCAGTAACACCCATGGCAAGATCGGTGGCGGTATCCACCGCATAATCCTCTTCTATGGGTATACCAATTGCCAACTCAAACACTTCCCACAGAAGTCCTACGGTAAGCACTAAGAGTACAACGGAGAATAGTCGCAAGTAGCGATCCGGTACCAAAAAACGTATATCATTGAGGGTATACAGCCCCAACGCCACTACTATACCTCCCAAAATATGCATGGGAATATCAAACCACGTATACTTCCAATATAAAAATAGTTTCAATGCAATAATGTGCACCACCGCAAGCAACGTAAAAGAGATAAAAAAGAAAATGGTCGGCAATTTAAGCATGATGATGTATATCATACCATGTGTCAGTGTTGTATGCCGACGAAAAAAACTCGCATAGCGAGTTTTTTTCGTCGGAATCACAACCGTATGCTCCTGGAAAAATCCAGGTGGGCATCCTTACTGACTTGATTGTTCGAAATCTCTTGCAAGTTCTCGGCACAAGCCACGTCTACAGACAGCCCTTGCTATATATTTAGTCGGAACATACGTTACAGTGATTCCATCTTTGAGTATAGCATCAAGACTGTTGTGTGAAAAAGGATAAACTCACCCGCTCATCGGGGCAGGTGAGTTTATCCAACACAGTGACAGCGCTATTCGTTCGTACCATCCAGGTTTACGTCGTACATAATGCGCTCTTGTGCGGTCACATAACACATCACCTCCTCATCTTTAAACCAGAGCTCGATTTCTCGCTCCGCTTCAGACACCTCATCAGAACAGTGAACCAGGTTACGTACCGCCCTATCCTCTACAGCAGCATGTGAGTAGGAGTCCACCGTATAGTCACCTCGTACGGTACCCACATCCGACGTTGCCGGCTCGGTTGAACCAACCAGTTTTTTAATAACCGCAACCGCCTGGTTCCCCTCCCAGACCATTGCTACCACCGGTGCCGACATCATAAACTTCGCATTTGCGCGAATGATATCCTTACCGTACTCAATGGGCTCCTTTTCCACCGCCTTCCCCTGCGCTTTGAGGTCTTCCACAATACGATTGCCTTTTGCCAGGAACCATTCATCATCTTTGTTGTAGTGCTCAAACAGACGTTTTTCGTCCGCGTTAAACATTTTCATGGCACTGCACTTGAGTCCCGTTGCCTCAAAACGTTTGATGAGGTCACCCATAAGTCCCCGCTGTACCGCGTCGGGTTTCAGCATCACAAAAGTACGCTCTTGGTGTGGTTGTCGTTCCATACTATCTCTATTTTTAGCTGTAAATTATGGGCAGAGTATACCGCAGTCGCAACTTTATGCAAGTATCTATTTCCGGCTTTGGGTTAGTTTCTCAGGACCGTTTTCGGTAATAAGCACTGTGTGTTCCATATGTGCGGCAAGTGACCCGTCTTCGGTTACCGCAGTGTAGCCATCTCGCAAAACCATAACCTCTTTGCTTCCAAGGGTAATCATCGGTTCAATGGCAAATACCATACCGGGCTCTATTTTCGCTCCTCTGTTTGCAGTGGCAACGTTTGGTATCTGTGGCTCCTCATGCAGATCATATCCCACTCCATGACCACAAAACGATTCAATAATCCCATACTGCTTTGGAACCACCTTTTCAATTGCTCTTCCTATGTCTCCTACATAGTTGCCCGCCTGTGCCGCCTTCACACCTGCCTCCAGTGCCTTTTGAGTAACCTGCAAAAGTTGACGCGCCTCGGGTGAACCCTCTCCCGCAATCACCGTTCGCGCCGAATCCACCACCATCCTATGGTGAGCAATCACCACGTCCAGCGACACCACATCACCCTCTTGAAATGTGATCGGATCTTCGTTAGGAATACCATGCACCACTACGTCATTAACCGATACACAACTTGCCGCCGGATAGGGACGGGGAGCAAAACTCGCGTGGTACCCGAGTGTCATCGGTTCCACACCGTAGCACTCAATAAGCTCCATTGCCCTATCGTCCACATCCAAAGATGTATTGCCCGGCTGTACCACAGTCTCAAGTTCATCTAAAATGTCGGCAAGTATCTTACCCCCCTCCCGCAAATGTGCTATGTCTTCTTCTGTTTTAATGGTTATATGTGCCATGTTGTGCTGTACTTACTGCGTTATTCCCAACGAGCGAATAATATACCGGGTAATCTCTTCAATACTGTGGGTCCCATCAATATGTATAAAATTCACATCATCGCGCATCTTATATGCTTCAATAATCGGTAGTGTGTTCTGTCTGTATAAGCGTAAACGTTCGTCAATTAGTTGCGGAGTATCGTCACTGCGCTTACGTCCTGCCATACGCACTCGTACCACCTCCTCGGGCACATCCAGGTATACTACCGACAACCCTTCACGCTTATAAAACTCCATAAGGTCATCAATAAACTTCACCTGCACCAAATTGCGCGGGAACCCGTCCATGGTCAGATGCGTCTGGGGTGTCAGGTTGCGAATCAAAAACTTCACCACAAATGCTTTAGTTAAAAAGTTGGGTACCATTTTCCCCTCGGCCAGCAGCTCCTTCACTCGTTGAGCGGTATATCCACCTTCTTGTGCCAACCGACGAAACGCCTTGCCCGTTTCAATGTTAGTCACCGGCTGCTGTGAATGCTCCCGAAGGTACTCACTGATCCTCTGTACCTGCGTACCCTTACCACTCCCCTGCGGACCGATAAAAATAATTGTTTGCGGTTTCATAACTCGTACACTCATTCACTGTCTAAGTGGGTTTGAATAATTGCGGTCACCTCATCAATGGAGAGCGTACCGTCAATATCCACCACCTTCCCCGCTCTCCGGAACACATCCAGAGACTTTATGGTATAGGTAGAAAACTCTTCCAAACGCTTCTCCACCGCTTTCTCCTGATCGACCACATCGCGATTGCGAACAGCACTTCGCTCTCTCACTACAGTGTCGGGAATGTCCAGATGAAACACGATATACGGACGATCCGTCCAATCGTGAATTTCATGGAAGATTTCCGCTTCATCGGGCTTGCGAGCAACCGCTTCAAAGATCAGTAAATCACTCCCATGTCGGTGCAACAGTGCATGCATCATCCAATAGGATGCAAGCCAATTCGGTGCCAGCAACCCCGATTCATACGCCTGCTTCATGCGTCGCCCCAGCGGTGTATCAAGCTCTGCCAATTCACGCACCTTATTGCCAATGGAAAAAACAGTGCCTCCGTAACGCTTGAGAATACGCTCGGATTGAGTACCCTTGCCGCAGGTCACTTTACCCATCAGTACTACACTTTCATAGTGCGTTTTTGCTTCCATGCACGCTAAGCGTATCAAGTTTTTGAACTTCTGCAACATCAGTCATGCATGGTATTCTTAACAACGTATGAAAAAGAAACACATTATTACCATTTCCGGCAAGCCCGGAAGCGGCAAATCTTCCACTGCAGACAAAGTGGCTGAGTTGCTTGGCTATACCCGATATTCATCGGGTGATATTGTGCGAAAATATGTCCGCGAGCATGGAATGACTTTAGATGAATTTAATCGCAAAGCGGCGGTAGATCACTCTCTTGACGAAGCGATTGATGAAGAATTACGTAAGCTACGTAACGAAAAGGATATAGTGATTGATTCTCGTCTGGGATTCTACTGGATTCCCGAATCCTTTAAGGTGTATTTGGATTTGGATATAGAAGTGGCAACCGCCCGTATATATAAAGACAGCATCAGCAATAAAGGACGCGGAGTAGGGGTGGGACATGCGACATCCATTGTAGAAGCTGCACGCCAAGTCCAAAGCCGACTACGTGCGGAAACACGCAGGTTTAAAAGTATCTATGGCGTAGACCCCTACCAGAGCGATCATTTTGATCTGGTTATCAACACATCGCGACACAGTCCACAAACAGTTGCACTTACTGTTTTTGACAATTACAAGAAGTGGCTTAGAAGCGACGAGTGGCAGCAAGTATATAGTGAGGTCCCTATCGGCTACTCCTTTGATACAAAGTACTAAGAGATGGAATATACCTGCAAAACGCACTTGCTCACACACAAGGGGGAATCCTTATATTGATGAGAGGCATGACACCCGTCACACCTTTCTTTCGAAAGAAAGATTGGGGAGTATTCTTGCAACCAACATAATATGCCACAGTGCCACACCGGGCACTGCAACTGTCACAGTTCACTAACACAAAAACGAAAAGACCCGATACGGGCCTTTTCGTGCTTCGCAAAAGTTGCAGTGACTACTTCATACACCTCTAGTACTCACGAAGTGACACCTGCGCGTCAATGCGGCGAATAAGATCGAGTACCACGTTCACCACAATGAGCAATGCCGTACCACCGATTGCAAGTGAGGCAATACCGGTAAATACAGTCATTCCAACAGGAAATACGGCTACAAAGCCGAGGAATGCCGCCCCTACCAGAGTCAAACGTGTGATGACATTTGCCAAGTACTGCGAAGTGTGACCTCCCGGGCGAATGCCGGGAATAAAGGCACCACTTCGCTGCAAGTTTTTTGCAATCTGATCCGGATCAAAAGTGACCGCCGTATAGAAGAAGGTAAACAACACCACTAAGATAAAGTAGGATGCGCCATAGATTACTTGATTTGCGGTTATCTGACTCACATAGGACAGCGCAGTTGGCACCCATGTCAGTGAGGGAAAGGCGGAGAGGATATTGAGTATCATCTGCGGAAACAGCAAAATGGACAGTGCAAAGATGATAGGAATCACTCCCGCTTGGTTCAATCTAAGCGGCAGATACGAAGTGCTTCCGCCGTAGGTTTTCGTACCGCGACTTTGCTTCGCATAGGTTATGGGCACCGGACGTTCCGCTTCGGTCATAACCACCACCGCATAGATAATAGCCAACGCGATGAAGATAAATCCGATGTACAGTGGTAGCTGAGAAGGATCGGAAAACGCAAACAATAATTGACTGATAGTTTGAGGAATGGTTGCCACAATACCGGCAAAAATAATGATGGATACACCGTTTCCGATACCAAACTCAGTAACCAGCTCCCCAATCCACATCAGCAACATTGAACCGCTCACCACAAGGGTGACATTTACCGCAAATTCAAAGGGAGACAGTCCGGCAATCACCCCCTGACTTTGCAAGAGAGTCAAGAAACCAAAGCCCTGCAAAATAGCAAGTGGCAACGTCAGCATGCGCCCATACTGCTGGAACTTCGCCCGTCCGGTTTCCCCTTCCTCAGAATACAATGCTTTTATCTTAGGAGACATAACCGTCAAAAGCTGCATAATGATGGATGCGGTAATGTACGGTCCTACACCAAGCATCACCAGCGACAAATTGGCAAGCCCTCCTCCTGAGAAAATGTTCAGTAACCCAAGAAATTGGTTGTTCTCAAAAAATTGCGCAAGGACCGCCTGATCCACTCCGGGAATGGGAATTGCTGCAAGTGCTCGAAAAAGTACCAGTGCGCCCAACACAAACAAAATCCTGTTGCGAATTGCAGCGTCGGTAAAGGCAATTTTGAGTTTGTGAATAAAAGTCTGCATATAGTTTCAGTTTACCTAGTAGTACGAACAGTGTGATTGTAGCACACAAAGCGCAGGTGCCTGCGCTTTGCCACATTTGTTTATGCCACTGTTCCGCCCGCCTTTTCAATCTTCTCTTTGGCAGACTGTGACACCTGGCATTCGGTCACCGTCAACTTCTTGCTGAGGTCTCCGTTGCCAAGAATTTTCACAGCTGGAGCCTTCTTACGTCGCGTAGCAACAACACCCGATGCAACCAGTGTTTTTGGATTCACCTCCGCGCCCGAATCAAAGGCCGCCTCCAATGTAGCGACATTCACCACCACCGGTCGTACCTTGTCGGCATTTACCGTCTTCGCGCGGTTCACACCATGCCCGCGCAACTTTGGTAATTTCTTAATCATATCGCGCATTTCCGGACGCATACTGTTTCCGGCGCGTGCTTTCTGACCCTTATGTCCGCGACCGGAGGTCTTGCCCCGCTTACCGCCACGTCCCACACGCTTTGCGCTCTTGCGAGGTATAGTGGGTTGAAGTTCATGTAATTGCATAGTCCTGCATTATCCTTTTAGTTGCTTAAGCGCCTCTATCGCCGCCCTTGCATTGTTAAGTTTGTTTTTAGATCGAGAAAAAATCTTCGCGGTTACATCTTTTACTCCCGCAAGTTCCAGTACCGTACGCACTGATGAACCTGCAACAAGTCCGCGCCCGGGTGCGGGCATAATCATCACCTCACTTGAGGCATACTTGGTGTGTACGTCGTGAGGGATGTGGCTATCCTTGTTCATCGGTACCACAATAAGATTTTTCTTTGCGTTGCGTGCCGCTTTCTCTATGGCAAGCTGGGTGTCTGCTGCTTTTCCGACACCGACACCAACACGTCCTTTCTTGTCCCCAATAACCATTGAGACGGAAAAAGAGAATCGTCGTCCCCCCGCCATAACTCGAGTTACGCGGCGGATACTGACAATCTTCTGCTCAAACTCCTGTCGCGGACGTTCATTGCGTCCACCACGTCGAGATCGGCGCGGGTTACGTCTGTTATTGTTGCGAGCACCGCCGCGCCTGATGCCGGATCCGCGCGCCGGACGATCTGTCTGTGCGCGTCGTTCTTGTGCGTCAGTAGCCGGTGCATCGGTTGAAGTCTCTGGAGAGGTTGTCTCTTCAGTAGCTTCAGGAACTGTTGTGTCGTCGGCTGAAGCAGATGTTGCCTCTTGCGTAGATACCTCAGTCTCATCTGTTGTAGCTTCCTGCTTTTTTTCTTCTGACATAAATTACTTAGTTTATACTAAATTTTAGATGGCAAGTCCCGCTTCACGTGCCCCGTCTGCAACTGCAGCGATCACACCCTGGTACTTAAACCCACCTCGGTCAAACACCGCACGTTCAATACCCGCCTTTTTGGCAAGCTCAGCGATGGTTTTACCTACCACCTTCGCACGTTCAGTCGGATTTGCACCACTGACTTTACGAGAGTCCGCTGCAGCGAGTGTTTTACCCGTTGCGTCATCAATCAACTGTGCATATACGAAGCGATTGCTGCGAAATACGGAAAGTCGCGGCTTTTCTGCGGTCCCTGAGACACGTGCGCGTATGCGGTTATGACGACGCATGCGTGTATATGTTTTTTGTTGTGTTTTGTTCATGATAAGTGTTCACTTGGTTTAATGACTAAAAATTGTTTCGGGGTAGAAGAAATAATTTTTACGTTATTAAACCGCCTTTTTACCTTGTTTGCGTATGATGTACTCCCCTTGGTAGCGAATGCCTTTCCCTTTATACGGCTCCGGCTTCTTTACCTTGCGCACATTTGCCGCGAATTGTCCGACCGCATGTTTATCAATACCGGCAATGGTAATGACATTTTTCTCAACACTTGCACTTAATCCTTCCGGTACTTCAAGTACCACCGGGTGTGAAAAACCGACGTTCAGTGTGAGTGTCTGCCCCTGTGCTTCAGCACGGTATCCCACCCCTTCGATTTCAAGCTTCTTCTCAAAACCATCGGTCACTCCGGCAATCAAGTTGCGAGTGAGTGCTGCGTAGGTACCCCATAGTGCGCGTGCTTCTTTTGAATCATTTGCCGGTGCAAGTGTGATGGTGTTATCCGCGATAGTTACCGTCACGTCATCACGCATAGCTTGTGTCAGTGTCCCTTTCGGACCTTTCACCGTCAGTGTGCCATCCGCAAATGTTGCTTCCACACCGCTGGGGATGATCACTGGCTGTTTTCCTAATCGACTCATACGTATTACCAAATCATAAAGAGTTGCTCACCACCAACATTTGCCTTTCGTGCTTCCTCACCGGTGAGAATGCCCGCAGGTGTTGAAAGGATGATGCGCCCTTTACCAAACTTTACCGGATAAATCTCTGTTGCCTTTGCATACAGACGTCGACCTGGTTTTGACACGCGCTTCACGTCAGCGATACGATGACGTCCGTGTTCGTCATACCGTAGTTCCACCTCAAGTGTGGTGCGCGCTCCGTCTCCTTTTTTCTCTGCTGAAGCGATAAACCCCTCCTGTACGAGCTTGTCCGCAATCGCATGCTTGAGCTTTGAGTACGGAAGTGATACGCTCCGGCGTTTTGCCATTCCCGCATTCTTCAACTGAATGATGAAATCTCCTACTGTATCGCCTACCATGATGATTTTTTAATACCTGGTATATGTCCTTCGTTCGCCGCCTCACGGAAGCAGATGCGACAAAGGTCAAAGTCACGCATATATCCACGCTTGCGACCGCATTGGTTGCAACGTCGAACCACACGAGACTTGAACTTCGGTGCGCGAAGCGCCCGAATGATTATTGACTTTCGTGCCACAATTGTTTTGATTGTTAATGTGGAGCTGTCTCACCGCGAATCGGTGACCTATCTCCCTTATAATCCCCCGGCATTCCGTTTCGTTTTACGTACTCAAAAACAAAACAGAGTACTGGGTTTTGCATATACCTTGTGCATAGCACAAAACACGCCTTCTGTTGCAAACCCTGAGACTCTTGTTGAGAGTATCTCGTAGTCTGTGTACAACAGCGCGGTCCTCTTTCACTTTTATTCGGGTAACAGTACCCGTAATCGTGAGAGATGCGTATATAGCTTCGCGCAGTACTATACCAAACCTAAAATAAAATACAACCCAACCGGGTCATTACATGACCCGGGTTGCTCTATACACTCAATGTATAAACATCCCCCCATAGTTAGATATATCGAAACATTTATTCAACCCCTACTCCTACAACCAATCTCCTTTCAGACGCACAAAACGAGATAACAAAATAGTGCGATATATCGAAACATGGTGACAAACTGTACACCCCACATCATAATCAACAAACCTAGGTCATTGAATGACCTAGGTTTGTTGATTGTGCTTTGTTCTTGCGAAGTGACGTTAGGTCACTTCTCACGCTCCGCCTTTTGCCGTTGCCGGACAAGACGCAGGTCTTGTCCTAGAAACAAGACTAGACGTCTTGTTTCTGCAACGGCACCCACTAGTTTCTAAGTGACATTTCTTCTCCGAAGAAATGCACACTAAGAACTATCGGGCCCGGCTCGCGGTTCGCAGCCCTAGGAAAGGGCTGCTCACAACGCTCCGCCTTTTGCCGTTGCCGGACAAGACGCAGGTCTTGTCCTAGAAACAAGACTAGACGTCTTGTTTCTGCAACGGCAAACCAATATATCGTAATAGTGCCTCAGCTTCGGACGCAGTCTTTGCGGTAGTAACAATCGTTATCGCAAGACCAAACACATCTTTCAGTTCTTCATCTGCTGTCTCCGGGAACACAGTATGCTCTTTCACACCAATGGTAATATTCCCCATCTCATCAATAGCGGTTACTTTAATACCTCTGAAATCGCGCGTCTGTGGGAGTGCAATGTGTATGAGTTTATCTAGAAACGTAAGCATACGTGCTCCGCGTAGTGTCACCTGATAGCCCACAATATCTCCCTCACGGAGCTTAAACTGAGCAATGGACTTCTTTGCCGGCTTTGGGGATGCCTTTTGTCCGGTAATGCGCGCCAAGCGATCCTGAATAAGTGCAATTTTTTGCCTGTCATCAATCTTACCGATACCGGTTGAGACAACCACCTTTTCAATCTTCGGTGCCTGCATGGGATTGGTGTATGAAAACGTATCTTTCAACGCCTCATACGTCCCCGCAAGCTTGGTTTTCATATCTTGTGTCGCCATGTTAGATTGCCTTACCTGAAGCACGTGAAATCCGTGTCTTCTTTATCTGATCACCGTCTTTTTCGACCTTATACCCCACACGTACCGGCTTGTTTCCCTCAAGGAGAGAAACATTTGATACATGAATGGGCATGCTCTTTTCAATAATTTGCCCCTGTGATCGCGTACGTCGGTTCTTCTGATGGCGGGTCACCACATTGATGCCGTCAATGAGTACCTGATCCTTTTTTGGAAACGTTTCCAAAACAGTTCCGGTTTTTCCTTTGTCCTTTCCGGCGATCACAATGACAGAGTCTCCTTTTTTGATTTTCATAATACTGTACGTGTTAGACAACCTCAGGTGCTAATGAAACAATCTTCTGGAAACCGGCTTCCGCAAGTTCTCGCGGAATGGGACCGAACACACGGTTAGCACGCGGTTCTTTCTTTTCCTTATCAACAAGCACAACCGCATTGTCGTCAAATGAGACATACGATCCGTCCTTGCGTCGGTATGCTTTCTTTTGACGTACTACCACGCCACACACCACATCTTTCTTCTTTACCCCTTTGCGCGGTTCTGCAGTCTGCACGGATAGAATCACCAGCTCACCCAGTTGCGCATAGCGCTTCTTTGATCCGCCCAGTACCTTAAATACGCGACCTATTTTACCTCCTGAGTTGTCGGTAATCTTTACAATTGTTTGTGGTTGAATCATACGCTTATGCTTTTACCAACTCAAAGTACTTTCGCTTTGAGATGGGACGTGTCTCTTTAATTTCGACCTTGTCTCCTACCTTTGCAGTGTTACCCGCATCGTGTACGAGATACTTCTTGGTGCGACGTTGATACTTTTTGTACTTTGGGTGCTTCACGTACCGTTCCACCGCCACCGTACAGGTATCCGTCATTTTCGTGGCAACAACAGTGCCGCGCAGTACGCGACCTCCCGTTGTGCGACGCTCTGTGTTCACCGATACTTCGGTTGTTGTTTTCTTTTTACCAAACATACAAGTTATGCGCTTTTGTTAGCTTCTTTTCGCTTTCGTGCGTTCAGTTCAGTCAGGCAACGTGCAATTTCCTTCTTTGCGGTACGCACTTTACCAACGTCCGCGCTGCCCGCGCCGGCTGTGCCAAAGCGTGCCGTACGAAGTGCTTCGCGGTTTTCTTGTACCAGTTTGACCAACTCCGCGTCGCTCTTCTTCTGAATTTCTTTGTAATCACTCATAGTCGCTTTGCTTACACACGAGTCTCTTCACGCTTGACGAACTTCGCTTTCAGTGGAAGTTTGCAAGCTGCCTTACGAAGTGCTTCTCGTGCCACTTCTTCAGAGACGCCGTCAATTTCGAATAAAATACGACCTGGGCGCACTTCAAACATGAAGTATTCTGGGTCACCCTTACCCTTTCCCATGCCTACCTCGGCAGGCTTCTTGGTTACCGGTCTGTCGGGAAAAATACGAATCCAAATTTTACCGGTCTTACCAAGCGTGCGTGAAATCACGCGTCGTGCAGCCTCAATCTGGTTGCTACGTACGCGTCCGTTGGTGGTCGCCTTCAGACCGTATGCTCCAAATGCAACCGTAACCCCTCGCGTTTCCGGACGCATGAGTTTTTGCGGACTCTTGCGCAGCACTTGCCACTTGCGGTGTTTTACTTTCTTAGGAAATAACATAGGCCCTATACTCGGTTACTGCGACGTGCTCGCTTTCCTTCAGATGTTTCACCCTTTCGGTCTTCAAACACATCACCTCGATAAATCCAAACTTTGATTCCAATCACTCCATAGGGGAGATTTGCACGCTCACGCGCAAAGTCAATGTCTGCACGAAGTGTCTGGAGCGGGATACGACCTTTCTTCTGCTCCTCACGGCGTGCCATGTCAGCCCCGCCCAGTCGTCCGGAGACACTGATGCGAACCCCCTGCACGTCTCGGTTTGCCATACATTTCTCAACGGTCTGCTTGAGCACTCGCCGAAACGGCATGCGCTTCTCCAGACCCTCGGCAACCATCTGTGCTACAATGGTAGCACTGGTCTCAACCGAACGCACTTCCTCAATATCAATCTTGATTTCCGGTTTCTCGGACAATTTGAGTGTGCGCAGCAATTGATCAACATCCTTGCGAAGTTGTGTGGCTCCTTCACCACTGCGACCGATCACCAAACCGGGTCGCGCGGTTTTGATGAGAATGCGCAACGCTTTCTCATCTCGCTCTATTTCCACTGCGGCAACAGACATGCCCTTGAGCTTCTTTGCGAGCAATTTGCGGATAGCCGCGTCAGTGCGGAGATACTCGCGATACTTTTTCGGGTCTGCCGCAAACCAGCGACTCTTCCAGTCTCGGTTGATCCCCAGTCGCTGTACGTATGGATGTGCTATGTGTGTCATAGTATGTTTCCGTTACTTCACGCCGAGTTCAACGGCAATGTGACTGTTGCGCTTGTTAATGCGTGATGCACTTCCCCGTGCACGAGCGCGAAAACGCTTGAGTGTCGCCGCTTGGTCGACCGTTACTGTTTTAATAAATAGTTTGTCTGCATCCATGCCTTTCTGCACCGCGTTTGCGCGTGCAGAAGCAATGAGCTTTGCAAACGGTCCTGCTGCGCGCTTGTCCACAAAGCGGAGCATATACAGCGCATCGGACACTTTTTTCCCTCGAACCAGATCTGCGATAAGGCGCACCTTACGTGGAGACTGTCGGTAGTTTTTCAAAACTGCTTTCATAATCGTACGTTAGGTTATGCCGAAGCTTTGGCAGCGCGAGCTGCTGCAATCTCCGCTTCTTTTTTCTTCTGGTCAAGTTCCTTCTGCATCTTACCTCCATGTCGGTAAAACTTCTTTGTTGGTGAAAATTCACCAAGGCGATGACCGACCATATCTTCGGTAACGAGTACCTCAATATGATCCTTCCCGTTATGGACACCAAAGGTGAAGCCGACCATTTCCGGTGAAATCATCGATGCACGAGCCCATGTTCTGATTACTCCTGTTTCCTGCGGCTTTTTGCCGGCAATTTTTTTCAGAAGTTTCTCATCAACATACGGTCCTTTATATAGTGATCGTGACATGTATGTATATCTTAACGAAGATCAGCGACAAGAAAAAACCGATAAACGGTTTTAGCCGCATAGTTTAATAATTATTCTGCCCCCGATGCAGCTCACACGTATGTGTGACCATCGGTTCGTGTAACGGTATGTTGTTTGAGATTGCCCTGCCAGGGGCGAATCACGAACAGAGCCAAAGTTTGAGCACAGTAACGGTTGAATGAAACTGCTTCGCATCGTCGTCTTTAAAAATAAGGCTGCATTTCCTTTTCTGCTCGTCACTGAATGTATATTCAGTTCCTCTCATTAAAAGAAATTCGCTCTTATTTTTAAAAACTTTTGATTGCGATCAAACTTCGCCCCTGTTCTTGAACGAGGTTAGAACGGGGCAATAATACGGGAAAGAGGAAGATAAGTCAACAGGTCACCCCTTGCGTTTTACTTTAAAAAGGGTACAACAAAATAAGACCAGTAACCATAGGTGGTGGTCATGGTAGACCCAAAGTACTTCTTTTCACAAGAAGAACGCGCAAAAATCATAGCTGAGTCACGTTTGCCAAATGGCGACTTCAGCTACCAGCGTTTTTTGGAGCTGTTGGAAGCGGCACGCACCGCAAAAATGGGAGGGACTGATGCAACAACTAATGCGCCTGCTGCGCGCACTCTTCAACAAAACAGAGGAAGTGATGAACGGGGTGCAAAATGACATCGGCACTCTGCCCCCGTCACACACCCCGCCGTCCAACGCCGACCGGGCAACCGACGAAGTCGCACGCCACGTTGCAGGCAAAGAAGCTATCGTTCGTGCCGCACAACTGGCAGGTACCGGCCACTGAAACATACCGAGGGCGCAGCAGCATCCTCGGTTTTTTCGTTTCTGTAATAAAGTGATTTTGTATACCACTGTTCTCCCACTTACAAATCTGATGGCTATTTGATATGGTACATATACCATCTGTATGGCAAAACCCCGCGGCAATGAACACACTACTCTGACCGAAACCGCACAAGAGGTGGTTCGGGTGCTTGCGCGTATGCCCGGGGTGAAAATGATTGCCCCGGGTGAAATAAAAACAAACAGCAAAAAAGGGTCGGGAAACCGTTTTGTCACCGCTGTATATACCACCGCCGGCATGGAACTTTTGATCTCGGGACAAAGTGTGCAAAAGGTGGCGGTACACACCACCACAGACCCGCACGAGCTGTTTTTACAGCTGCAGACACACAAAAAACTAAAGCATTTCCATTTCAAAACCCGTGAGCGCAAACCGGGGATATAAAAAGCACCACCGAGCAGTCTCATTTCTCGTCATCACTCTTGAAAAAATCTGCGCAGACAACACAGAACATTGTTGCGATATATCGAAATATGCATAAAAATAGCATTGTGTACCGTGGTGTGCATATACACAATGCAAGTGTATACACTGTCGCTACGCCAAGTGTGTAGGACTTTCTGCAACAGAACTGGTAAATAGTGCGATATATCGAAATAAAAACCCCGCATCATCAACACACGGTAGAAGCAGTCTTCGTGTATACCGTATGTCGATATATCGAAATACATAAATCACTGTACGCAATGTGTATACGATATCCTCCTATGCCATGGTTTGGGGTATGTGTGAACATACCAAACTAGCAACCTAGGTCATTCAATGACCTGGGTTGCAAACATCCCGCCTCCTTCGTTTGTTATTCTTTCCCCCATCAGTCTGCCTGGGCAAAAGGTCGCCTGTGACGCAGGGCAGCTGCTGGTACCTTTTTCGTCACAGGTTACTAACTACAACTGTTCGCTCCGCTCCAGTTCTAGTAAGTACCTGCGACCCCGGCTCGCGGTTCGCAGCCCCAGGGAAGGGCTGCTCACAACGCTCCGCCTTGGCAAAAGGTCGCCTGTGACGCAGGTCACAGGCTAAAAGTAAAAAGGTTCACGCTGCCGCATGAACCTTTTTACTTTTACCTTTTGCCACCCATCAGGGGGCCGGGTTTTCGCCTTGAAACGATAAACTTGTTTGAGTATTTCTTTGGTGAGCGGGTCTTCTGTCCCTTTCCGGTTGGGCGACCCTGCTTGGTGCGTGATCGCTTGTGACCGCGAGGAGCACGTCCTTCACCACCACCATGTGGGTGATCTACCGCGTTGCGTGCAGTACCACGGGTCTTTGGTCGCAAGCCCATGTGTCGTGCACGTCCCGCCTTACCGATACTGACCAGACGATGCTCTTCGTTGGAGACCGTTCCCACGGTCGCCCAGCAACTGGAAAGTACCTTTCGTATTTCCGTGGAAGGCATCTTGAGCGTTGTGTAGCCCGCGTCATGCGCAACCACCTCCGCGGCAATTCCCGCAGCGCGTGCAATACGTGCGCCACCGTTGGGTTTCATCTCCACCGCATACACAAAGGTTCCCACGGGAATCTTCGCAAGCGGCAGACGATTACCTTTGCGTGGCTTTGCTGTTTCCGACACGATAAACGTGTCACCTTCTTTCATCTCCTGTGGCACCAAAATGTATCGGCGCGCACCATCGGCATAGAGCACCAACGCGATAAAGCCGGAGCGATACGGGTCGTACTCTATGGTTTCAATCTTTGCGGGTATATCTTTCTTGTCAAACTTGAAGTCTATATCGCGATACTTTCGCTTATTTCCCGCACCTCGGTACCAGTTGGTAATGCGCCCTGCGCTGTTGCGTCCACCGGTTGCCTTCTTACCTTTGGTCAGTGCTTTATGTGGCTTGCTCTGTGTTGAGGTAAGGTATTTCTTATACTCAATAACAGACGCATCACGTCGCCCCGGTGAAGTTGGATTATATTTCTTTACCATATGCTATCAACTGCAAGGTTATACCAGGCTGATTGAGTCACCGTCTTTGAGATAGACGTATGCCTTTTTCATACCCTTTTCTGTTAAACGACGACCTTTTGCCCGCGACATGTACCGTCGTGGAGTTTTGTTCACGATGTTTACTTTCACCGGCGTCACATTGAAGAATGCCCGCACCGCATCACGCACGTCATACTTGGTGGCATCGCGGCGAACAATAAATGTGTAGACATTTTTTTCGCCCAATCCCACCGCCTTTTCGGTAATACGTGGCTGGATGAGTACCGAGGCAAGGTCGCGGTCGGTCGGTAGCGCGTTGTTTACCGACGGCTTTGCGGACTTTTCCCGCACCACGTCCTGTTCTTCGGTTTTTGATTCTTTTCGACTAAAGAGTGCCATATGTGTATTGTTAATTGACTATGCCGTTGTCTGCATACCGGTGCGTGACACAAGCGTTTGCAGTGCATCGTTCGGATTGGCAATGACAACGTATTTGTAGGTCAACAGATCAAGGGTATTGATATCCTTTACCTGTGAGACTTCTATGTTTCCGAAGTTTCGGAAACTCTTTTCCGTATTCTCGTCTCGCTGCGTTAAGACGATCAGCGCAGCATTTTTTCGCTTGGTTGCAAGCTCCTCTACGCCACTTCCTTTTGCAAGTGCGCACAGTGATGCCTTTGCCTCTGCGGTCTTTGGTGCGTCGAAGGTAAACGAGTCAACGAAAATAATTTCTCCATCTGCAAATTTCTTTGCAAGTGTGGATGCCAGCGCCTTTGCGCGTACTTTTTTGTTGATCTTTTTTGCGTAGCTTTTTTCACTACGTGGTCCAAAGGTCACACCACCACCGGTCCAGATCGGTGAACGTCGTGAACCGTGCCGTGCACGACCGGTTCCCTTCTGTCGCCATGGCTTTTTACCGCCACCGCGCACCTCACTGCGGTCTTTGGTGTGTGCAGTGCCCGCACGTGCATTGCTCTGCATTGACACGACCACCTCATGTACGAGGTTTGGATTCCACGCGGTGCCAAACAGTGCCTCCGGAAGAGTCACGCTGCCGCTTTCTTTCCCGTCTTGGGAGTATACTTTTGTATCCATATGCAAGCTATTACACGTTTCGTACTGCTACTAATGTGCCTTTTCGACCCGGTACCGCACCTGAAACGAGGAGTACGTTTTCCTCCGCGTTCACCTGCAGCACCTGCAAGTTCTTAACCGTCTTCTGATCGGAACCCATACGTCCCGCCATGCGTGTTCCTTTGAAGACGCGTGCCGGTCCGGTTGCACCGATAGATCCCGGTGCGCGTGCGGTGTGCTTTTGCCCATGTGATGCTTTGTTTCCGGCGAAGTTGTATCGTTTTACCACCCCTTGGAAACCCTTCCCTTTGGACAGTGCGGTCACTGCAACTTTGTCTCCCGCATCAAATACTGATGCATCAACGGTCTGCCCCTTCTCCAACCCCTCAACGGAGTCATCGTAGTTTATCCGAGTGCGAAACTCTTTTACATACTTGAAGGAAGCACCTGCATGTCCCTTTTGCGCCTTGCCGGAACGGTGCTCTTTTTGCGCAACTGATGCAACCTGCACCGCCTCGTACCCATCTTTCTCCACTGTTTTCACCTGTGTGATAGTTGCCGGAGAAACACGAAGAATGGTCGCCGCCTTGCAGGTACCGTCGTCGGCAAACACCTGGGTCATGCCTTCTTTCGTTCCTAAAATAAACTTCATCTATTTTTGAACTAACTGATAACAATCGCTTTATCAGACCTCAAAACGTGAAACTGCGCCACATGATGTCGGCACAGACAGAAGTCCGCCCACAACATGTGACGCAGTTTCTGCCCATTGGTTCTCAAAGCGGCATACCGCTTATCACCGAACGTAGGTCTTACACTCACCGTACACCACACACGCGGTGCTGATGAATCAAAGCTCACGCTAGTATACGTATTTGTGACACTTTTGCAAGCGCTGGTGTATATCAGGCGCGATACATCACCACAGAACGTCACCCTCATAAGAAAAAGTCCCCCAGAGGGACTTTTTCTTTGACAACATACCTGCGTCGGTGTGACACTACATCATCTTCACGTCAATGTTCACCCCCGACGGCAAAGAGAGATTGGTAAGCGCCTCCACCACCTTTGCACTCGGATTCATGATGTCGATAACACGCTTATGCAAACGCATCTCGTATTGTTCTCGCGCATCCTTGTGCACGAATGATGAACGGTTGACCGTGTACTTTTTGATCTCCGTTGGAAGTGGAATGGGACCGACCACCTTTGCGTCAAAACGCAGCGCGGTGTCAATAATCTGCTTCACGGACTGATCAAGGATTTTGTGCTCGTAGGCACGTACGCGTATCCGCAGTTTTTGGATTTCTCCAGCAGACGCTTTCTTCGTCTCTTTTTTTGATTCTGTTGCCATAGTTTGCCTTGAGTTTAATGCACGTGTGCCTACGCAATAATCTTTGTTACCACACCGGCACCGACAGTCTTACCACCTTCGCGAATCGCAAAGTTTGTCTGCTCTTCAAGTGCAACAGGTGCAACAAGTTTTACCTTAAAGGTAGCGGTGTCACCCGGCATCACCATCTCGACTCCTTCCGCAAGGGTTATATCACCGGTAACATCCGTAGTACGGATGTAGAACTGTGGCTTGTAGCCGGAGAAGAATGGTTTGTGTCGTCCACCTTCTTCCTTTGAAAGGACGTATACTTCAGCTTCAAACTCAGTGTGCGGGGTTACCGAACCCTTTGCCGCAAGCACCTGACCTCGGTGTACGTCTTCCTTCTTGGTTCCGCGAAGCAAGATACCGGCATTGTCTCCCGCTTGTGCTGAATCAAGAGACTTGTTGAACATTTCCACACCGGTAACGGTTGTAGAAGTGGTCTCCTTGATACCGACAATTTCAACTTCTTCACCTACTTTAATCTGCCCACGTTCCACACGACCAGTTACCACCGTACCGCGTCCCTCAATTGAGAAAATATCCTCAACCGGCATAAGGAATGGCTTATCAAGATCACGCTCAGGAAGCGGGAAGTATTCATCCATGGCGTTCACCAATTCAAGAATCTTCTTGCCCCACTCTCCTGCAGGGTCCTCAAGAGCCTTCAATGCGGAACCTTGTATGACCGGAGCGTTTTCTCCGTCAAATCCGTTTTCGGTAAGCATCTCTCGTAGCTCCTCTTCCACAAGCATGAGCATTTCCTCATCGTCCACCATGTCACACTTGTTCATGAAGACGATCATTTTTGGAACACCAACCTGCTTTGCAAGCAGTACGTGCTCTCGAGTCTGAGGCATGGCACCGTCGGTTGCGGCAACCACAAGCACCGCACCGTCCATCTGTGCCGCACCGGTAATCATGTTCTTGATGTAGTCGGCGTGACCCGGCGCATCAATGTGTGCGTAGTGCCGGTTTGGCGTCTCGTACTCTGAGTGAGAAAGAGAAATGGTAATACCGCGCGCCTTTTCTTCCGGCGCCTTGTCAATATCTTCTACTGCCTTTAGGTTTGCTTGATAACCATCGCCGGCTTGTGCCAGCACGTTAAGAATCGCAGCCGTCAACGTCGTCTTACCGTGGTCCACGTGACCAATGGTACCTACGTTGATGTGCGGCTTTGAACGATCAAATTCTGCCATAATTTGTTAGGTTTACTGTTATTAAATAATACCGCACACGGCCGCTTCTTACTTTTGTATAAAAATAAAAAGCATCTCTTGAGTGCAAACGTAGAGCCGCGAGAACAAAGTCGCGCTACGCTTTGCTTCACTCAAGACTAAGTGTAAAGGAGCAAAATATGTATGCCCCACTACGACTTACAGCCATAGCGGTGCGGCTATACTACCAGAGTGAGTAGTTTTTGCAAGCACATGGATGCGTCTTTGAGCTACGCAGTCCCTCCGCATGCCTTCTTCCACATTTTGCACCGATACGGCAGGCGGTCTCACTAGAGTGACTCAAACAACCTGTCCAACTCTGCTTGTGTATCTTCTATTTTTTGTTGTAACTCCTCGGGAATGAGAGTATCGTCTCCATACGCATCCGCTTCCGCGTAGAGCCGGTTCAACTCCTCTTCTACCTTAAAGTACTCCTGCGTTATCTCCTGGGTGCGTTGCGAGACCTGTTGTGCCCTCTCAGGAAGAATTGACGGATCGCGCTTCTGATCCAAAGTGGCCTCTGACCCACTTGCAGTGACAGCGTCTATTTGATTTTCCACCACTTCGATTGCTATTTCAGTCGCCATCTTCTCTAACAGACCCGATCCGAACATCATATAGTAAGTAGTACCCGCAGCAACCAATATTGCGGTGATGATTTGTGTAACGAAAAATATTGCGTATGTGAGGTGTATTTTTTTAGAACTATCCATGATGTACTTATATTAATTTAAACTTACTATTTACATACGGCATTACAGTATGTGGTCACATTTTTACGAGCAATCGCCCTTAAAGTCCACTCACCGATAGAGGTATCGGTTGACTTAACCTCGCAACCTCCCCCGTAGTTATACCTCCAACCACCACGCTTCTTGATGTCGTTTTTCGTCAGCGCACAAGTGGAATAGCCGGAAACAGTCACCAGACTCGGGTCACCTCCACCTGCAGTATCAGCTCCTATAATAACAAAGCCACCACTTGTCAATTTAGGTACCGGAGCACAATTCTGTCCCGCTTCATCACAGTACTCCGTAGACCATACCTGATTGGTTGCCCGAAGATTCGCTGCGGTAATATCCCCCGCTTTCGTTTGATTGTCCGGTCCCACATTCAAAGGAGTTGGGGTATTGGTTGACTCCGACGGTCCACCAGACGGTACCGACCATGCCGCAAAGAGCAGGTTTGTTGCCACCAGTAGAGAGAAGAGTGCTGCAAAAGCAGCGGTTATGGTAATTGGTTGTGTCCATTTCATACGCATTGTCTTATTATGATTGTTAACTTATATATAACTGTACACATCACCCGCTATGTTTCAAAAACGCTCGGAATGGTCTTCACCTCCACACTATCCACCTCCAACTCAAGTCCTCCTCCCGCAGGTGTACAGTATAACGTAAATATATTGACGTTGTACGAAAGCGGATCCGAGACAAACGGATTATCCGTCCAACTGCCTCCGGCATTGCTGGCTACCCGACAATCCTGCGCGGTGTTGGGGTCACTCAGTGTCCAGCTGATAGTGATAGCGTCCCCCTTCCTTGCCACTTGCGCCGAAGTACTTATGACACCATCTATCACCCGCTCCTTGCATACCGGATCCAGATTGGTGCAGGATTCATTGCCTGTGCAGGTGGTTGCCAGTGCCGGCTGTTCATCACCCCACATATCTATATATATCGTACCCAGGTAGTCTGAGGTACAAACATTGCCGGGATTTGGATTCGGAGGGCTAAAGTAAGTTGGAGAGAAGTTCACCCAACCGACCACATCCGCACCCCACGCATATGCATCTGCTGCAAGGTATCCATATTGATTGAATGTAAGACCGTATGAAACCCCATCGGCCGCAATACCGGAAAGTGAGATCCATCCATCCCACCCATCTCCATATGCCAGCGCCCGCACCCAGCCACTAAAACCCCAGCCGGTGTAGTCACCGGACACCGCCGCGTTACCTCCGGAGTCAGGGAAACCGCTGAGACCTCCAAACTGAATCCAGCCGACATTGGGGCTCCATGCGTATCCCGATAATGTTTTATCGGGATTAATCACTACCTTGTAGTTTGAAATGCCACAATCACCGGCATTGTTAGAACAATTCATGGAAATCCAACCCACATTGGGGCTCCAGGCATAGCCCTGTAGCTCTACCGTGGAAAATGCTTGAAGCGTGCCATACCCCCACCAAAAAACCAGTGCCACAAAAAACACACCAAAAAGAGCTGTGAGAGATCTTCTAAGTAGATATGTATACATAAGAACTGTACTTCAGTATATAAGGGTTCCTCCCTCACACAAACCGTTTATACACAGTGGAGTGTAAAAGCACCCATGGTGATAAACAAGGATCGCAGGTCATCAAAATACACGCAACCCGCGAAAGCGGGTTGCGTGCATTTTTTATGGTGACTGAACTATGTTTAGTTCTATCTTATCTACACAACGCAGGTTACGTTTTAAGCATTATCTTCATCACTTTTGACTCCACGGGCTTTTTTGATTTCCTCGGCAACGTTTGGAGGTACCACCTCGTAGTGGTCAAACTCCATGGTCATACTTGCGCGCCCTTGAGTCATGGAACGCAATGTGTTGGTATAGCCGAACATCTCCGATAGCGGTACTTTTGCTTTAATAATAGTCTTGCCTCCTATTTCTTCAGTACCTTCCACCTGTCCGCGCTTTGAAGAAATGTTACCATTGATATCACCCATGTACTCCTCGGGAGTGCGAACCTCAACTTTCATAATCGGCTCAAGAATAACCGCGTTTGCTTTCTGTGCCGCCTCCTTAAAAGCGTTGATACCCGCGAGCTTAAAGGCGATTTCGCTGGAGTCAACCTCGTGGAAGGAGCCGTCAAACAGCTCTACCGACACATCTTCCATTTTGTAGCCGGCAACCTGTCCGCGTGCCATTGCTTCCTTAACCCCCTTCATAACCGCAGGAATATACTCCTGTGGAATGGCACCACCTTTGATAGAGTTGATAAACTCAAAGTGATCTTCTCGAATGACGTTCTTTGCTGGTTCTTCACCTTCGGCAAGCATTTCAAGAGGCTTGATGCGAATTTTCACGTGACCATACTGTCCACGTCCACCTGACTGCTTGACATACTTATGTTCCGCCTCCGCTTCCTTCTGAATGGTCTCTCGATATGCTACCTGTGGCTGACCTATGTTCGCCTCCACACCAAACTCACGCTTCATGCGGTCTACAATAATATCCAGGTGCAGCTCACCCATACCGGCAATAATCGTCTCAAGCGTTTCCTCGTCGGTGGACACCTTGAAGGTTGGATCTTCATCTGACAGACGCTTGAGTGCGGTGCTCATCTTTTCCTGGTCTTGCTTGGTCTTCGGCTCCACACGCACCGCCACCACCGGCTCGGGGAAGGTGATGGTTTCAAGCAGAATAGGATTATCAATGTCACACAACGTGTGTGAAGTTTTCACTTCCTTAATACCCACCGCTGCGGCAATCTCACCTGCGTACACCTCTTCCACCTCTTCTCGCTTATCCGCCATCAACCGTACGATGCGTCCGATACGTTCCTTCTTACCAGTTGAAGAGTTTAGTATGTAGGTACCGCTTTTGACGGTTCCCGAGTACACGCGGAAGAACGCCAGCTGCCCGACAAACTTATCGTCCTGCAACTTGAACACCAGTGACGCCATCGGCTCATCGTCTGACGGTTTTCGTTCCAGCACCACCGATTCATCGCGCGGATCGGTTCCCTGTACCGGTGGCAGGTCAAGTGGTGACGGGAGGTAGTCAACCACAGCGTCCAGCACCAGCTGTACACCGATATTCTGCAGTGCCGTACCGGTCATAACCGGAAAGATCTCGTTTGCAATCACCGCCTTGCGCAACGTTGCCTTCAGTTGCTCAATACTTGGCTCTTCCCCGCCAAGATAGGCTTCCATGAGCTCGTCATCATGTTCCACCACGCGCTCAATGAGCTCTGCTCGACGTTTTTCCGCTTCTTCTTTAAACTCATCGGGGATCTCAGCCTCTTTTACATCCATTCCCATCTCACCTTCAAAGGTGTATGACTTCATGGTAATCAAATCTATCACCCCGCGCATGTTGCTTTCCGCTCCCATGGGGATCTGGATGCGGCACGCCTTCTTGGACAAACGATCCTCAATAGACTGCACCGAAGCATCAAAGTCTGCACCGAGCTTGTCCATTTTGTTAATAAAGCAGATGCGTGGCACGTTTGCCTCGTCTGCATAACCCCAGTTGGTCTCGGTCTGCGGCTCTACGCCGGCAGCACCGTCAAACACCACCACCGCGCCATCAAGCACGCGCATGGAGCGCTTCACTTCTGCGGTAAAGTCAATGTGTCCGGGAGTGTCAATGATGTTAAAGGTGAATTGCTTGTCTTTGTTCTTGCGATCGGTTTCAAGGGTCTTCGCCCAGTTACAAGAAATAGCCGCGGCGGTAATGGTAATACCGCGCTCTCGCTCCTGCTCCATCCAGTCGGTGACAGTTTCCCCGTCATGCACCTCGCCAATCTTGTGGCTCATACCCGTATAAAACAGGATACGCTCAGATGTTGTGGTTTTACCGGCATCAACGTGTGCAACAATTCCGAAGTTGCGCAATCGATCCAGTGGAAATGCTCGTGCCATAATAAATTGCTGTATTTTCTAATGGTTTAATAAATGACATCTACACATAGATTATGTGTGTATATATGTGTGATGCTATTTGTCCTCCCTAGCGTATACTACGAAACTGCGTGATACAGTCCCTTCTTTTCTCCAAAAAGAAAAGCGCCTCACTAGGCAAATCGCGCATACTATACCCTACCCGTATCCATTTGTCACCTGTTTTTTTGTGTGTGTAACGACACTGTGAAAGAAATGACTCGCTTTGCCGTATACATAATCCAAGCAATCGTTCTTCCGCTCTCTCAATACAAGATACTGGCTGCAACACACCGAAGCGCGGCGTATGTGCACGAGACAGTATGTTACCTATACACCGGCCACTGCAAGTAATCCGCCCCTGCACTAGTTGTGATATCAATATCCGTGATTTTCATGTACAAACACTTATGAAAAGTTTTTTTATACAAACGCAGT
Source organism: Patescibacteria group bacterium (assembly GCA_015485575.1). GTDB lineage: Bacteria > Patescibacteriota > Minisyncoccia > Phycocordibacterales > UBA918 > OLB19. Next base: position 29,008 of record WFTF01000001.1, read on the forward strand.
TGTTGCAAACGAACCGTTTCCCTGTACTGAAAAAATCTGCACCCAAAATTGTCGCACTTATCTTTTGGATTGCAATCATAACCGTCTTTCACCACTACCGTATAGAGAACAACCTCTCCTATCGAGATATGCTCTGGCAGGGACTATACTTCTTTACCGACACCATGTATGGACCCCTGGTGTACATGGCACTGTATGCGATACGTCCCATACTACTCTTTCCCGCAACCTTACTAACTGCACTATCGGGAGCTCTATTTGGGTTTTGGTGGGGAGTATTCTATACCGTATTGGGAGAGAATATATCGGCAAACCTCGCCTACTGGATTGGGCGCTTTTTTGGCACCGGTATACGCTTGGAAGATACGATTATCGGCAACTGGGTGGAAGCATTGCGTAAAAATACCTTTGCTGCAGTGCTCTTACTACGCCTGTTTTACGCCCCATTTGATCTGACCAACTACGCTTCAGGTATGCTGCATGTGCGCTGGAGTCAATATACACTGGCAACACTCATTGGCATTATGCCGGGCCTCATCACTTTTGTCGCTCTGGGTGCTGCGATAGATATGGATACTTTACAAACGAGAGGACTTTCCCTTGCTGTCTTTGATTCTAAGTTACTTATCTTATCAGCTGTCATCTTTGTGTCGTCTCTCACACTGTCAAAACTGCTGCATCGCTGGAATGAAAAGCGACGAGCAGGTTTGTAGTGAACACTTCTCTCCCTTTTGCATAGACGGCACATACTACAGTCCCACCAGGTGCTCTATTTGTAGGTATGTACTTTTTATGCAATTGCGATAGAGTACTGCCGGAACTTATAAACGCTCTTTGAAAGGATAAGTGGTATGGCAAAAAAGGCAAAACCACAGATACTGCATCCCGGTGGGATCGCACTGGTATCCACACCCAGTTTGGAGTACATGGCGAAGACCGCCTACAAAGAACTGCAACGCTGTGCAAAGAAAAGGTATCTGGACTTTCACGTGGTGAAGTACCAAAAGTTTTCACGGGAGGAAATACTTCCGCAAATCCAAAAAAATGTACGCCTGCGCAGTGTCTACCTGTTTTATGATTTCAACGGAGACACCTGCCACGACGCCTTTGTGTTGCAGCTGACCGTCAGTGCGTTACAGGATGCCGGTGCACAGAGCATCACACTCATGATGCCCTATATGCCCTTTTTGAGGCAAGACCGCAAAGACCGCTCACGCGTCCCTATTTCTGCACGTGACTTCATCCACGGCTATGAGCGCTACGAAAAAGTGGAGCGTACCATTACCGTGGATATGCACGCCGACCAGACACAGGGGGTTTTTGACAAAAGGTCAGACCACCTGCCCGGGCACGTGATTTTCGTACCGTGGATCAAGCAGCACTTTGGAAACTGTTTGGAGCAAGTGGTTATCGTCGGACCGGATGCGGGAAGTGAAAAGCGTGTCAAGGGTATTGCCAAACGTGTCGGCTGTGAACGAGCCTTCTTCACCAAGGAACGCAACGGCAGCTCCATTGAGGTGCAAGAGCATCATGGCGCTTCGGTGAAGGATAAGATATGCGTCCTCAACGACGACATTATTGATTCCGGCAATACCATCATCAAAGCTGCCGATGCCCTGATGCAGCTGGGAGCACAGAAGGTGTATATTACCGGTACCCACGCGGTGTTTGGCAAAGGTATCTACAAGCGCCTTGCGCAAGTAGGATATCCGGTTGTGGTCACCGACTCGCTGCATGTAAAAGCAAAGCCCTACATTAACGTACTGCCTTTGGGACGTCTGATGGGACATGCCATTTTGCAGAACGTCATTGAAAATGGCAGTGTCAGCACCATCATTGAAAACGGGTTGCCAAAGTAGTAGCTCCCGCTTGCCTAACACCGCCGCCCCCTGCGGGGCGGCGGTTTTTTCTTTAGTAATATGATACACAGACTTCACTCCGAACCACTTTACCATCCTCTAAAAAACCGCCACACTGTGACGGTTTTACTATGTCGGAGTACCCGGACTCGGCATCCACTGACACAAATCCTCAATAACCCGATAAGATTGGCGAATAGAGTACAGCGCCTGAAGCCACACGTCTGCATCTTGCAGATAACCGGTATACGAGCGTAGTACAGATACATCCGAAAAAGGAAGTGTTGCCTCAAAGCGATACCCCTCCGTTGCCAAGGAGCGTATCTGTTGTGCTGTCACGATTGCACTTTGCACCACGTCAAGTACCTCCTTGCTCGCCCGAATACACGTGTCCACGTCCTCCCGAGACCAGTACCGGAAACGTTGCTCATACGCATCCATACGCCAGGTGAGCAACGACATGGTACGTGCATACTCACCACGCAGTTCCTGCAAACGAGTCTGTGTTTCAGATGCAAACCGCTCCTGTTTTTGAGATAAGAGCACCGTGATCGACGCCAAAATCAGTAATAAATACACAGTTACAACCAGTAAGGTCCGCACGGTTTTCATTGCTTCCTCCCACGCTATTCCACTCCCACTTTACCGCAATGATACATTTTGTCTAGAACTACCTGGTGTGCCGATAAATACAACTTGATATCACCTATGCAATGGAGTAAGACACAGATATGGAAAACTATGGCATAATCAACTTATGCAGCAAGTACCGCTTTTATCACTCTTTATCGCTCTGCTTGCGGGAACAGGTTTCGCCTTAAGTGCACTGCTGACAAGTAGCACCACGGTAGACATGTACCTGTCTCCCACACAAGCGCGCGTCACCACCGGTGACACACTGACGGTTTCGGTCATGCTCTCTTCCACCATTCCGGTAAATGTATTTCAAGGAGACATTCGCTTCAATCCGGAGGTGCTCACCGTGCAAAAGATTGACTACAACACTTCCATTGCCGATCTCTGGGCGGAAAAACCATGGTACAGCAACGGCGCAGGGACACTCAACTTCATCGGGGGCACCACCCAACAGGGTGGCTTTACCGGAAAGGGTACGTTAGTCACCATCACCTTCCGGGCGCGCGCTGCGGGCAATGGAAACATTGTGTTTGAGAACGCCCGCGTGCTGCAACATGACGGCATCGGCAGTGACACCAATGTCCGCACTCCGCTTGACAATTTATTTGTGGTCACCAACGCCATTGAGGAACAAAACATAAAACTGATTAAGCAAAATCAGGTCAGCGACATTGCCATTGTAAAACAGTATGCCGCAACTGATCTAAATAAAGACGGCAGGCAAACTATGGCGGACATCAGTATTTTCATGGTGGCACTGGCAAAACAGGATTTACGCGCGGACTTTAACAACGATCAAAAGGTTTCCATGGCTGACTTGAGTATTCTCATGGGTGCGTAGCACACCGGAGCTACTGTGCGGTGATGGCGCTCATAATGTCGGTGATGGTACCCTCGCCAGATAAATCAATACCGGTGCGTGTCGCCACATTATTCAAAAGTGTCTGTATGCCATCACGGGTAATCGCTTTTGCCGCACTGTGAATCAGTTGTGTGTCGTCCAGCTTGTGTACCAGGCGACCCTCTTCTATGGTGTAGTAGCCAATGCTTGCCTGCACACCCTCAAAATCCGTTTCCACCAGTCCGGGAAATACCGCTAGAAACATATACGGTTCATACCCATCCGTTGGTCTGCCGTCTTTTTTATCAACCGCCTCTTCAAGTGTGTAGCGAAAGACATCCACCACATCGGGTCGCAGCGAAACAGTCCGCTCTTCTTGTTTTTTGGTTTGCTGCAGCAGTGCCAAACCGCCAGAAAATACAAACACGGCATTAAACACAATCACCGCCGTTGTTGCAATAAGTATCTGTTTTAACATACGTCGCACATAGTATAGCACCCCACACAAAACATGTCGTTTCGGTATATAATGAAATATATGAAATGGGGTATCGTTGCACTGCTTTTTCTGTTGCCACTTACGACATTTGCGCAAAACTTCAGTGCAGGATTTGTTCAAGGATTGTGGTACACACCGGATTCGTTCTTTGTCGGTGACACAGTACGCATCTATGCCGCCATTCGCAACAACACCGGCAGCGACTTAAGCGCCACGGTCACCTTTTACGACAACCAAGAGCGTATCGGCAGTGCCACAATTTCCGCACTTGACGGAAGGATTATAGAGGGGTGGGTTGACTGGGTGCCCCGCTACGGAGAACATACCATCACCGCAAAAATCACCCGTTTGGAGCTATATGAAATTGGCAAAGAGGCACAAGAAGTGGACACATCTGATATAGTAGCGAAAGACCTACTCTTCGTTGACTATGACACTGATGCAGACGGCGTGGGAAACAGAGAAGATGTGGACGATGACGGAGATGGTATTAGTGAC
>WFTF01000002.1 GCA_015485575.1 Patescibacteria group bacterium
GCGCTGGTGTGGGTGCACACACCCAAAAAAGCAGAACATGCACAGAGCGCACGCAAGCGCTTTGCCTTTGAGGAAGTGTTTTATATACAAGTGCACAAAGCGCTTGAGCGCGAGCGGGTCAATGCCGCAAGTAGCTACCATTTCAAAACCTCCAAGAAACACCTGCAAGCGTTTACCGACCGATTCCCCTTTGCACTGACCACGTCTCAACAAAAAGCAATTGCTGACATACTTGCCGACTTTAACGGCTCACATGCCATGTCGCGACTGCTTGAGGGTGACGTGGGATCGGGCAAAACGGCGGTGGCGGCAAGTACCGCCTACGCGGTTGCAACCTCACGCCCTCTGGAAGGGAACAAGTCCGAAAAAAGTACAAAAGTCTCAAACCTCGCCTATGGGAACCTGCAGGTGGCCTATATGGCGCCAACAGAAATACTCGCCAAGCAACACTTTGAGAGCTTTATTGAGTACTTCCACCACCTGCCGATACAAATAGGACTCATCACCGGAAGTACCTGCATGAAGTATCCGAGCAAAACAGACCCAACCAAGCCGACAAAAATCAGCAAAGCACAGCTTCAAAAATGGGTAAAAAACGGTGAAATACCCATACTCATCGGTACACATGCGCTCATATATAAGTCAGTTGAGTTCAAACATCTTGCCTACGTTATCATTGATGAGCAACACCGCTTTGGTACACGACAACGCTCCACACTTGCCAAAAAAGACAAAAGAATGCCTCACCTGCTGTCTATGACCGCAACCCCCATTCCCCGCACGCTGGCACTGACCATATACGGTGACCTGGATATCACACTCCTTGATGAAATGCCCTCGGGTCGTAAACCGATTATCACGGAAATTGTAGGACCGGGGCAAACAGACAAAATGTATGCACATGTGCGCAGTGAACTCGCTTCCGGCAGACAGGCATATGTTATCTGTCCACGTATAGATGAAGCAGACCCGAACAAAGAAAGTGCACTTCGCGTGAAAAGTGTGCTTACGGAAGCGCAACGTCTGCAAAACGAGGTGTTTACCGAGTATACCGTTGGCGTCCTACACGGGAAAATGACACCCGCCGAAAAAGAAGAAGTCATGCAACGCTTTGCAGTTCATGATATTGACATACTGGTCGCCACATCCGTTGTGGAAGTAGGGGTCAATGTATCCAACGCAACTAACATTATCATAGAGGGAGCAGAACGCTTTGGACTGTCTCAACTGCATCAGTTACGAGGGCGGGTCATACGCGGCACCTACCAGCCATACTGCTTTGTAGTCACCGAAAGCAAAAGCACCAAAACGCGTGAGCGCCTCCAGGCACTGGTTCGTGCAAAAAACGGGTTTAAACTTGCCGAACTGGACCTCCAATTTCGCGGAAGCGGCGAGCTCTATGGAGCAAAACAGTCAGGGCTGTCTGATCTGGGCATGGAAGCTATTAAAAACATAAAACTGGTTGAAGCTGCCCGCAGTGAAGCGCAGCAACTGGTACAAAAACATCCGGAACTATCACATGACTTTCCGCTGATAGAGCATAAGGTATCCCAAATACTGGAAAATCTCCATATGGAATAAAGAAAAAGACCACCGAAGCGGCAGTCCAGGTGCGTAGAGTGTGTGCTCTACATCAGGGTCTTATTTATCGCCCTGTTTTAGATATGGAGATCACCTCCTTTCAGATTTTCTGAAGTTGCGCCTTGGTACCCCCCCCTCATCAGGAGCACAGATGGAAACACGGTTGCGCATGAGCGTTCTCCTTTTTCTTGTTGCAGAACAGACACTCTACAAGTGTCCACTTTGACTATACGTCCATGTGTGTTCTCTGTCGAGCCCTGCCCTGTGCGTAAGATACTTTTTCTTGACGAATGACCTCTCTTTTGGATACAGTGACACAGGAACGCACATAAAAATAAATAAGGGAGAAAACCATGCTCTTGAAAGCGGGCATGATGCCGATTAACAACCTCCTTGCAGAGGGGTTTGATATGGTCTATATCGGCAGGCGTCACGGGCTTGGGGAAAATAGGTTGCTCACACATATTCTTGAGATGCATTGCAATGCACAAGAAAGAGCCTGTCTTGCTGATGCATATGCGGTACTGCAGATTGCCTGGCCCTATCACAAACCCAACTCACCATTTGGTAGTGGCTGTATACTGCTCCCTATCGTACAAGCGAACATCACGCTGCCGCAACGAGAAGGGGTTGTCATACTCGGTCCGCAGGAAACACTGCAGCACATATGCCTTACCAAACAAGTATGCAATGCCTCAACCGTTGCCGTACTGCATATACGGTACGGCACCACACTACTGCAAAAACAAAAGGCACATATACTTGCCACTTCAGCAACAGTACATTGACCAAAACCAGCACAAAAGTGGCGAGCGCGCAGCGCTCGCCTTTCTAGTGCAAAGGGTGTACCTCAAAGCAATTGGCACGTGCTTCTTGCAATACTGCAAAACGAGTCGGCTGCCAAAAAATCGCCTCACCGTCTGCATCAAAGAAACCAAACCATCCTTCCTGTGCAGACATACCAACCATCAGATCATTTTCCTGCAAGCGCCGTACATATCCGGAAGTTGCAGCAGGCAGGTACTGTTCAAACAGCACGTCAGCATCCATCTGTGATGCAACGTGACGTGCTACAGACTGTGCCAGGTGTGTCATATACGGGCAGAAATGCAAGTAACCATAGTACAACGCTATGCGCGACACCGTTGTCCGAAGGAGAGCATGTGAAGACATCTCACACTCCTGTTTTTGTTTCCATATGTACTGTAACACAGCATCTGCTTTGTGACGTGCAAAAAATTGAGTCTTATGACATTTCACGGTATAGTATGGGACGTAGAAAACCGCCAATAGCTCAGTTGGTAGAGCGCGGAGCTTATACCTCCGTGGTCCTTGGTTCGAGTCCAAGTTGGCGGACACGAGGTTTGCATGCATGTACCAAACAATATGCAACCACTTCCACACAGAGTCATGAGGCACGCCTTCTGATATACTGTAGGTCATGAAACGTCTGCCTTCAATGAAAGTTATGCTCGTTGCAGCACTACTGTTGGTTGTGATACTTGGTGCACTACTGTTCTCGCGAAAAAATGGTGAAGTACCGTATACAACCACTACCGTTGAGAGAGGTACGGTACAAACGGCAGTATCCGTATCAGGATTTGTTGAGGCAAAAAATACGGCACGACTCGCATTCCCTATCTCCGGCACGGTGACCGATGTCTTTGTGGAAGAAGGTGATACTGTATCCAAGGGCGACCTGCTTGCAACACTGGGCGGCACCCAATTACTTGCACAAAGGCGTGCAGCACTTGCACAGCTGCAAAGAGCACAAGCGACCAAAGATGCACTATTGGAAGGTCCCACTCCGACAGAACGAGAGGTGACCAGTACCAGCGTCGCAGCAGCAAAAGCAAAGCTGGAAAAAACAATCGCAACCGAGGCTGAAAAAGTGGCCGCCGCCTATGAGGCACTCCTTTCCAATGACCTGCAAGCGCGGACTGATGACGTATATGAGCGTTCCACCGCGCCGGTAATATCCGGTTCCTATACCTGTGCAAAAGAGGGGGTTTATGTGATCCAGACCTACCCCTCGAGCGATCTATCCGGCTACTCGTACACCCTGTCCGGACTGGAATATGACAGAACAAGTGTCAATACAAACCAGCCGATGCCCCTGGGCACCTGCGGTCTGTCTATACTTTTTGCTGCCGGTGATTATTACAACAACTCACAGTGGACCGTACAAATTCCCAACACCCTCAGCAGTACCTACCTCACCTATAAAAATGCATATGATCTAGCACTAAAAACGCAAGAGCAGAACGTACAAGCGGCACGTGATGCTTTGGCACTGGCACAGAAGCAGGAAGCGGCCGCAAATGCGCTCCCCAGTAGCTCAAAATTACGTCAAGCCCAAGCAGACATTCAAAATGCACAAGCGCGCATCGCGCAAATAGATGCCCAGATGCGCGACCTGTCCATTGTCGCTCCGTTTGATGGAGTAATCACTGCGGTAGATACGCTTGCGGGAGAATTGGCGGGACAAACCCCGGTTATCACCCTCCTTGCCACAGATGCATTTCAACTCAAGGCACGCGTGCCGGAAATTGATATCACCAAGGTGCAAGAGGGGCAGCAGGTGCAGATTATGTTTGATGCACAAGCGCAGAACGTACTGCAGGGTACCGTATCCTTTATTTCGCCACTTGCAACCAACATAGATGGGGTTGCCTATTTTGAAACAAATATTCAAATGGAAGAAATTCCCACATGGATACGTGCCGGCATGAATGCCGATATTGATATTATCGTTGAAGAAACAAACGATACGCTACGTATTCCTATGCGCTATCTCATACCGGAGTCAGATACCACATACACCGTACAGGTGCTTGAGGGTGCCCAGATGACCACCACACCGGTTACTATCCTGCAAAAAGGCAGTGACGGCTATGTTGCCATTAGCGGACTTAATGAAGGAACGACCATCGTCGCTCCACAATAAACATGAATACGATCCGCATCGCCTTGCTCCTGGGCTTTCGCCAAATACAGCGTGCAAATATATGGACGACGATTTTGATTGTGTTTGTGATGGTACTGACGTTCTTAAATCTCATTGCTGTCTCCGGAATACTGGTAGGTCTGATTGAGGGAGCGGAAGGAGCTGTACGTAAAAGTGCTCTTGGGGATGTGGTCATCTCTCCGCTGGACACGGAAGACCGCATTTTGAATACGCCACTGATCATCAGTACGGTACGTACCTATCCCGAAATATCCACGTATTCGGTACGCTACAAAGGTAACGCGGTACTGGAGGCAAATTATAAAAACAGACGTGACTTGGGGAGCGACCGCGATACCGCCGCAGTTATTGTCAACGGTGTCGATTTGCAACAAGAAAACACCATGACCAATCTGGCAACATTGGTTGCGGAAGGATCGTATCTCGACCCCACAGAAGAAGGGTACCTATTGATAGGATCATACTATATACAGGACTACGCGGAACAATTTGGGGATGTCTTTGATTCCATTGATGCGCGTGTGGGAGATACGGTGCGCATGACTGTCGGTAGTGTTTCAAAAGAGTTTATTATAAAGGGCATTATCGTCTCCAAGGTGGATCAGGTAAATCTCTCGGTGTATATGCCGGAACGTGAATTTCGTAGGGTCTTTGGCAGACTCAGCAGAGATGCGGACGAGATTGTGATTCGCACCAAAACTCCGGAGATAAATCAATCTGTGGTAACGGCGTTGAAGCAAAATGGATTTGACCACTATGCAAAAATTAAAACCTTTGAAGAAGGGCTGCCGAAGTTTTTAATTGATATTAAAAAAACATTTACGCTGCTTGGTATCCTGTTGGGGTCAATTGGTATAGTCGTAGCGTCTATCACCATATTTATTATTATCTTTATAAACGCACTCTCACGACGCAGGCATATTGGCATCTTAAAAGGAATCGGCATCGACCGCAGTGTTATCGAGCTTGCCTACGTGGTTCAGGCAGCATTTTATGCGCTACTGGGATCACTTTTAGGTGCACTGATTACCTATGGCTACCTTGTGCCGCGTTTTCAAAAACACCCTATACAGTTTCCCTTCAGTGACGGAATTTTATCTGCAGACCCGGAAAGTACATTTTGGAAATTTGTCGCACTTTTTATAGTGACTATTATTGCCGGCTTTATACCTGCTTGGATGATCGTACGAAAAAACACGCTTGACTCTATCTTGGGGAGAAACTAATGCCTATGACACAGACCACCACATACAGTATCAAAGCAACCAACATTCATCGCTACTTTGGTGAAGGTGCCTTACGTGTGCACGTACTTAAAGGTATTGACGTATCGGTGCGCACCGGTGAGTTTATCGCCATCATGGGTAAATCGGGAGCCGGAAAATCCACGCTACTCTATCAGCTGTCTGCACTTGATACCCCATCGGAAGGCAGCATTTCGATAGATGGAAAAGATATATTGGCACTAAGTGAAAAAGCACGAACCGCCTTTCGATTACATACACTGGGGTACGTGTTTCAGGACTATGCCTTGGTGCCGGACTTGTCTGCGCGTGAAAATGTCATGATGCCGCTTCTGATGAAAAAAATGAGCTGGGCACAAGCACAAAAAACCGCAGATGAGGCATTGGACAGGGTACAGCTCTCCGGTAAGTACTACAATCTCCCCGCGATGCTTTCCGGCGGTGAACAGCAACGTGTAGCGGTTGCTCGCGCCATTGCCGGAAAACCAAAAATACTGTTTGCAGATGAACCGACGGCAAACTTGGATAGTGTTTCCGGAGGGCAAATAATTGACCTGTTAAGAGAACTGCACAAAAAGGGACAAACCATTGTCATGGTCACCCATGAAGATGAGTATGCGCAACACTGCAATCGTATCATCACCATTGAAGACGGACGCGTGGTCGCGCAGTAGATTTTGTCACTGTACGTCTCTGTGCACTCTCCACATGCCTTATGTCACGTGTACCTATTTCAGATTATATGCAGGAAAGAAGCCCGTGGCTATTTTTAGTCACTGTCACTATCTTCTGTTTTGTCACCGTCAGAGGTATCTACAGAGGTTTCTTCAAGCACCTTGGTCGGATCGCCTGTTTTTGCCGCCGCTTCACGCTCCTGGCGGTATGCATCTTGTATTTCAACTCCTTGCTCCTTCAGCAACGCTTCATACTCGTCCCGCTCAAGTGTTTCAACCTCCATTAATTTAAGTGCTATAGCATCCAATGCTTTACGATGCTTGGTGACAATATCTCGTGCACGCCGCTTCCCTTCCTCAACCAAGCGGGCAACTTCATCATCTATCGCCTTTGCCACCTCGGGCGAGTAACCGCGGTTTTCACTCATACCTCCACCAATCAATGATCCACCGGTGCCCTCAAGCGCAATCGGTCCCAGATTACTCATACCGTACTTGGTAACCATATCACGAGCAAGGTTTGCAACCACCTGTAGGTCATTGCTCGGTCCTGTGGTCAAGTCACCAAACACCATTTCTTCCACCACATACCCACCAAGGGTCATGGCAATATCATCCAGGAACTCTTTCTTCGTATGCATTTTGCGGTCTTCGTCTGGCAATTTCAGTGTGTAGCCGGCAGCGCGACCCCGTGAAATAATTGAGATTTTTTGCACCGGATCGGCATACGGCAACACCGATGCCACCAATGCGTGCCCCACTTCGTGATACGCGGTAACTTCCTTCTCCTTCTTAGAAAGCACATGACTCTTGCGCTCCGGTCCGAGCATCACTTTTTCAATGGAGCGAATCAAATCAAACTGCGCCACCTTTTTACGATTCTCCCGCGCCGCCAGGATGGCAGCCTCATTCATAAGCGAGTAGAGATCGGCACCAGAAAAGCCGGGGGTGCGCTGCGCAATAATTGAGAGGTTTACATCCTCCGCAAGCGGTTTTTTCTTGGCATGCACTTTCAAAATTGCCTCACGGTCTTTTCGGTCAGGCAAGTCAATGGTAACCCGCCGGTCAAAGCGACCGGGGCGGAGCAACGCAGGATCCAGTACATCCGGTCGGTTGGTTGCCGCCATGACAATCACCTTTGCGTTTGGTTCAAATCCATCCATTTCCACCAGTATCTGGTTGAGTGTCTGTTCACGCTCGTCGTTGCCGCCACCGATACCGGTTCCACGTATACGTCCCACCGCATCAATCTCATCAATAAATATAATAGCCGGAGCATTTTTCTTTGCGTTCTGAAACAAATCTCGTACGCGTGAGGCACCCACCCCCACAAACATCTCCACAAACTCCGAGCCGGAAATGGAGAAAAACGGTACTCCAGCCTCTCCCGCAACCGCACGCGCAAGTAGCGTCTTACCTGTTCCGGGTGAACCCATCATCATCACCCCTTTTGGTATCTCGGCACCAATATCAAGAAACTTTTTTGGATTCTTCAAAAAGTCCACGATTTCTTCCAGCTCCTGCTTCGCCTCCTTCGCACCGGCAACATCCTTGAAGGTCACTTTTTGGGTGGTGTCGTTGGGATCAATCATGCGCGCCTTGGACGAACCAAAACTCATTGCTTGCATACCCGCTCCTTTAACAGAACGGGTGAAAAACCAAATAATGATTCCCAAGAAGAGAAGCGGGAATAAAAACGGTGCCAAATTGGAAAGCCAGTAGGTAAACCCGGTCTCATTTTGCACGTCAATTTTCACCGATGCCAATTGCTCCGGGGTTACACCAAAATTTGTCAGCGTGTCCGATATTGCGGTACCAGCTTCCTTTTTTGCCTCCCCAGGCGTGCGACTCTCATCCTTGTAGGTTACCTCCAACTTGGAGCCACGCACGATAATCTCCTTCACTTCACCGTTTTGCACCTGCGTCACTACGTCCGTCAAAGATAATTCCTCCGGTTTCACTGCCGTATCGGCAACGTAGGAATACACTGCGGTAATAAGAATCAGAATAACTACCGTTGAGAGTATATTGTTCCAAAAGTTTCCCGGCCCAAGCGGCACCTTGTTTTTCGGTCCCGGAACGGAAATTTTCGGCAGTTGCACTCCCTTTTTCTCTGTATTTTTTTTCTCTACCGGTTTTTGTGTCTTGGTATCTTTCTGGGATACATGTGCATGTGTATCTCCATCAGCATCTTTGCGTATATGTTTCTTGTTTGTATTGTTTTTTTCAGATTCAGACATAGTGAGAGCTATTATACAGAAAAAGTGGATAAACGCTATGCTTCACGCATGCATGTGCATAGAAAGTGGTAAGCCTCCTCT
>WFTF01000003.1 GCA_015485575.1 Patescibacteria group bacterium
CAATGTCCTACCATTAGACGATCGGGCAATCATCTACACAAAGGTGTCCCATATATTGCCACATTGTCGCTGAGAATCAAGTGTCAGTGTATGGGACGATGTTGTATGCGCACACCTGCCAAGGGCACTCATCCTGAGCCGCATCCGGGTTATAGCGTATATGCGTATAGGCCCCGTTGCGTAAGTGCAACAAACGGTAAAAAACCCACAGTGCCCGCAGCGGTGTCAGTGGCCTGGTGTCACACAGGTGCGCAAGGAAAAAGGTGATAAACACCGTATGCGACACCAAAAGCACGCGTGCATTATCCGGAAAGGTTTGCAGTTTTTGCTGCGCGGCAAAGAGACGCCCGCGAAAGACCGCATAGGACTCTCCGTCTTGGTCTGATCCATCTCCTCCCGCGTAGCCCAGATACCAGGAAAGTAGATAGCGTAGTGATCGCACACTCCTGTGCCGATAGCCGTAGATATGTCGCGGTCGTTTCAGTTCAATAAACAGATCATCGGTTTCCGGAATCAGATCAAGACCAGCACCTACAATACTTGCGGACTCAAGTGCGCGCACGTGCTTACTGCTTAAAAGATGTGTTGGCGCTATAGTCTTTGCCCAACGTGCTGCCTGTTGCATTTGTGCCCTGCCGGTTTCTGTCAGCTTTGTTTTTTCAGCTTGATGTCGCTTGGCGATGTTACCGGCGGTTTGTCCGTGTCGTATTAAATAAATGTCAATCATACGATCTTATTCGGCAAAGTGAGCGTGATCATTCCAGGTGACCAGCGTCCACTGTGTATCATACTCAAAGAGCGTGATTCCGGTATTGGTCATGCGCATACTCTGGGAAGTACGCAGCTCAATATCTGCAGTGAGCTGCTTTTGATGCAGTAAAAAGGAGGCAATAAAGCGCAGCAAACGACCGTGAGAGACCACTACCATATGTTCCTCTCCCCGCGCTTCCAGCATGGAAATGCCGTCAGATACTCGTTGCAGTACGTCTGCAAAGTTCTCCCCATCCTCAAAACGCCACTGCGGATCGGTGTAGTGTTTCCGCTCAGACATCATGTATGCTTGATACACCTCAGAAGTATGTGCAGCTCCCTGTACCGACGTGGGTCTCGTAAACTCGTGAAAAAACTCGGTACTGACCACGTCCAATCCCTTCACCTGTGCGATACAAGACGCGGTTTGCTGTGCACGATCCATGACACTGGCAAATACAATATCCACCGGCAGATGCGTAAAACGTTCGGCCACCTTTTGCGCCTGCTGGTATCCTATCTGTGTTAGGGGAGTATTGGCAGTTTGCGCAAACCCTTGCTTATTCCCCTCTGCCTCCCCGTGCCGTACAAAGTACACTCTTTTTTTTGCCATACACTACGCAGTTACTATATCCACTATCGCAATCTCAAGCGGCAAGTGTGCAAGGGGAGTATGTCCCATGGTCTGTGTCGCCTGCAATAGCCGTGTCAATGCATGTGAGTTTAACGGAGAACTTGCTGCTGACGCAAACGCAGATAATTGCTCGCGATCCTTTTTCGAAAATACTGAAAGTATCTCTTCTTGCCTATCGGGCATATTGCGCAACAGCATCACCGCACGCACACGCTCCAAAAGCAAACGTGCAAACAGCTTCATATCCCCATGGTCACGCACCACCTTCCCTATGGCATCAAGTGCCTGTTGGGCGTCTTTTTTATGTATTCCGTCCAACACATCGGACAAAATACCGCTTTTGGGAGCACCGATAATCGCCGCCACCTCGTCCGCATCTCCAATCGTGTCTCCGGATGCCATAATCACCTTTTGCATCACTCCCAATGCATCCCGAAACGATCCATCAGCGGCAATGGCAATTAAGTCTGCAGCGTCTTTTTGTAGAGTAAATCCTTCCTTTTTGGCAACATCAATCACCGTCTGTGCCAGCACGCTTCGGGACGGACTGTGCATGCGAAATACCTGACAGCGCGACAGTATCGTATCAAGCAGTTTATCTTCCTCAGTGGTTGCAAGTATAAACACCACATGATCGGGCGGCTCTTCCAATGTCTTCAAAAGCGCGTTAAACGCTTCTTTGGTGAGCATGTGCACTTCATCAATAATGTACACCTTTCTCTCAGACTCATAGGGTCGTGTATACACCGCCTCGCGTAAGGCGCGTATGTCATCAATACCTCGGTTGCTTGCCGCGTCAATTTCATACAGGTCTACGTCTTGCACACCTATTTCACGAGCAAAGATACGCGCCAGTGTGGTCTTACCGGTGCCACGTGACCCCGAAAACAAAATAGCATGCGGAATATTCCCCTTTGCGATAGCACCTTCCAAGACGGAAACAATATGCTCTTGATCGCGAACCTCCTTAAAAGATTGCGGGCGGTGTTTACGGTAGAGTACTTGCTGTTCGGACATAATGGCAATTGTGTATTTATCAATATGCACCAGTATACCAGATACTGCAAAAACTATTTGTAGTCTACGGCAGTTCGCACATACGCACGCAAAAGACGCATATCCTCTCGCAAGTCATCACTTCCCAGAAGCACGTACACCAGCCGACGAACAGCACCTGAGGAAAACTGTTCATCAAAAAATGCGATTGCCGTTCTGTTTGCTTCATAGGTATAGCCCTGCTTTCCTCCTACATACCCCTCTTCTGCAACGAATGGGTTATTATTCAACCACATATTGTTACCGGAAAGGTACTGCCGCAACTGTGTGATATCAAAAATATGCGGATAGTCTCTATACAGTGCGATACCCAGGCGACTCAACTCGTGTGCAGTTGATATATTTTGTGCACTTAAGCCGGTTGCATCCACAAAGCGGGTGCTGGAGAGCTGCTGTTGCTGCGCGTACGCATTCATCTGCGCAAGTAAATCCACCGGTGCAACCCGACGCATGGTGGATGCGGCATCGTTGGAAGACTCCAGCAACGCGGGAAACAGCAGTTCATAGTTTGAGTACACCTCTCCGGAACGCAGCCTGCCCGACCTCCCTTCGCTTGCCACGTCATTCCATGTGATAGTGACCGTCTCTGTAGTGCTTGCTGATGCATAAAACAAAGCGGAGCTGAGCAACTTGGTTACCGAGGCGATAGGGCGGGGAGTGTCTGCATCCTTGGAAAACAGCTCCTTACCCGTCCCCAGGTCCACCACCAGTGCGGACCGTGCACTCACATCTGGTTCCTCTGTCGGAATAAAGACAAGAGCAGCATCTTCAAATGAGGTTTCCGGTGTGGTCATGCCGAACAACACAAGGGAAAAACTCAGTACAAGCAATGCCAATACCACGAACATCAGTGATAGATATATTTGTGCGGTTCGTTGATGCATGTGTGTATGATAACGCGGCGCACCCCGAAGGGGTGCGCCGCGTACATAAAGCACCTGTGTATAACCTTACTTCTTTTTTCGCACCGTCTTTTTAGTTGCTTTTTTAGCTGTCTTTTTGGTCACTTTTTTTACAGTTTTCTTTACGGTTTTTGTTGTTTTTTTCTTTGAGGCAGCACTGCGTTTTGCCGCCTTTTTTGCTATCTGCTCTACGGTCATGACTTTAGCTACACCACTGTCCACCAGTTCACCCCAGTTTTCCAACATTTCCCGTCGGAAGTCTTTAAGATCTTTTTGCGACAATGACTTCATCTTGCTATATGTGGCAACGACTCCATCAACCAGCTCACGAAACTCATCTTCGGTGATCTCCTTTGCATTTTCAAGCGCTTCGAGCACCTCCGCTTTCGCACGCAAGATGCCACTTTTGACCTTCTTACGCTTTGCCGCTGCATCCTTACTACCATAGAGGAAATATGCACCGGCAGCCGCCACCGCCGCTGCGGTTAAACCAACACCGATACCGAGCTTCTGCGCGTCTGATACGACCATCTTTTTTGTTGTTTTTTTCTTTGCCATATTTTATGTATATCTTATGTCCTGCTATTGTACCTAATCTTCATCAGATGTCGCAATATGTGACCCTGTATGTCGGGACGACCTTCGCTTCTTACGTCCGGTTCTTCCAGTACCCATGAAAAAACCGATCAGCTGGGACACCAGACTTCCCTCCATGACATAGCTACGCAGGTTTTCCACGTCCTCTGCAAGCATCTCACTGCCCTGCTCCACACGCTCTACAATACGCCGTACGGACTTGAGTATCTTGATAACCTGGTACACCGCAATACATACAAGCAGTGTAAACAGTATCACCGCAATACTGGTAATAAAGAAAAATATATTTGCCTGAAGTATCTCACTCATTGTCACCAGTATACCGCGTTCTGTGCGCTTTCCACACTCTGATATGGGTATAGGAACATGTCTTCGAACGATGATGCGGCAACATCGTGTGCATCACCTCTGCGAATCATGCAAAAAGTCACACACATAATCTTCCACTTCCGTTGCCGACTGCGCCTCCATGAGTTTCTTGCGCAGCTCTACCGCACCGGGGAAGCCATTCACATATGCTTTGTAATGCTTTTTCATTACCGCAAAGCTCTTAAATGGGAGGAGTTCTTCAAACAGCCGTGTATGTTCAAGCATCACCTGCAGCTTCTCTTCAACGGTGACATAGGTATAGCGTGTGTCGGAAGCATCAGGAAGGACAATATCTTCCCGTTGTACCCCTTTTGTAGGCAATGACAGCAGTGTCAGAGGTACCCGTTTGGTAGGATGAAAAAACCATGGGTTACCAAACAAAGCTCTCCCGATCATCACACCATCCACACCACTTGTGTGCGCTTTCTGTTGTGCGTCTTCGGGCGAGAGTACATCCCCATTACCGATAATCAACGTAGTACTACCCAGACGATCACGCAATGCAACCGCATCCGCAATTCGGTCCCAGTTTGCCGGTACCCTACTCATCTGCTTTCGCGTACGTCCGTGCAGTGTCAGCACATCCGGTTCTTGCGCCAAAAGTACCGAAAGCCACTCTTCCATAGTGTCTTCGTTGTATCCCAAGCGTGTCTTTACACTCACCGGAATACCCTCCTCCCTGCCCGACTTGGAGCCACGCTTTGCTGCCTGGATAATTCTTGCTGCAAGTTCCGGCGTTTGTATCATGGCCGCACCACACCCCTGCTTTTCAATGGACCGATCGGGACACCCCATATTGATGTCCACTCCATCAAATCCCAACTCCAGACATAGTGCTGCGGCTTTCTCCATGTGATCTTCATTGCTTGAGAACAGCTGTGCGACAATGGGTCGCTCTACTTCACTATATAAAAGGTCTGCCATCAGTTTCTTTTTTCCTTCGGGCGTTGCTCGCAGCAGCCCATCTGCTGAGACAAACTCAGTCCACATCACCACATTGTTGCGTTCATGCCATGCCGAATACTTGGCGATCATGCGCCGAAACGGCGCATCGGTCACGTCCGCCATAGGCGCAACCGCAAAAAATGGTTTGGGTAACGTTTTCCAAAAATTACTCATAGACTAGCTATGGTACCGAAAGATATGCCGAAGGCAAGCATTCTTACGGTGCGAAAGATACACAATCATCACTCATCAAGCATGCTGTCCTCCGATGAAGAAGTCGCTTGCGTCTGGGCATCTTGCATTTCCGTATTGACAAATATCTTATCTCCAAATCGCAAGTCAATGTATGCAAACTCCCCACTCTCCAGATCGGAAAACTCTTCTGAAGTGAGGATGGTTTGCAAGTTTTCAAAGGTGTCCCGCAACGGCATACGTCGAGACACTTTAAGTACACCGCCACCGGACACGGTATAGGAAATGTCCAGCTCATTGTCAATGCGTACGTGTGTCACATACAGGCCAAGCACGTTTGCCAACTGCTCAGCAAACGCTTGCGACTCTCTTAGAAAGTCGCGATCCACCGCCTGCGATTTGACAGAAACGGACTTATTGTTCTGTGAATATCGCACAAAAGCACTACCGGTCAACTCCGGTGCTTGTGCGAACGCAAAGCCGCTTTTATCCAAGAAAAAACACTCTTCTTCACTGGAATTATTGCACCACAACGCAACCGGCTGATATTCGTCAAATACAATAGACAGCGTTTGCCCTATCCGTTTCATGCGCACCTCCTTCACCCGAGGTAGTGCTTCAATCTGAGCACGTATGCTGTTGCGCGGGTAAGTCCAAAAAAATCGTTTCGGGACCAACAAGAAATAGTTTCCCTGCAGTGTACGATTGGCAATTTCCTCAATGTCTGCATGCTCTATGGTGTACCCACCTTTGACCTCTACCTGAGCAATCTGCAAACTTTCAATATGTGATACGTAATAGACAACTCCCCCAAAAGCGGTAAGGAAGAATGCAATGGCAATACCGACAAGCACCTGTCTGCGGAGCATTCGGCTGCCTGCATCCATTTTTTTGCTACCTGCATTTCTGCTGTACGTATGTTTTTTCCGGCGCCCCCATTTTCTCATTGGCACTATAGTACCATGGTGCTTGAGTGGCGCGCGGTGCGGAACGTGCAAAGCACGTTCCGCACCGCGCGCTTGTTTCCCCATTTATGCCGTAATAGCTTCTTTACCCATCATATACGGGCGCAACACTTCCGGAATCCGTATGGATCCGTCCTCCTGCTGAAAGTTTTCCACCAGTGATACCAAAATACGCGGAGTTGGTATGGCGGTACAATTCAACGAGTGTGCGTAGCGCAGCGTTCCGTCCGTATCTCGGTACCGTGTATTAAATCGTCTGGTCTGGAAGTCATGAAAGTATGACGCGGAACTAATCTCACGGTAGGTACCCTCAAGCGGCACCCACAGTTCAATGTCATACTTTTTGACCTGTCCCTGCCCGAGGTCTCCGCCACAGTTCAGAACTGTGCGATACGGAATACCCAAGCTCTCAATAAACTCCTCGGTATTGCGATTGATCCATTCGTGAAACTTCACCGACTCTTCATGAGACGCTTCACACAACACCACCTGTTCCAACTTATAAAACTCATGCACACGAATGAGTCCCTTGGTGTCCTTGCCGTGACTGCCCGCTTCACGACGATAGCAAGGAGAAAATGAGAGGTGCTTTATCGGCAGCTGACTCTTTTCCAATATCTCATCGGCATAGTAGCCCATGGTTGAAACCTCGGCGGTACCGATTAAATAATCATCGTCTTGTGTTTTATAAATATCTTCTGCTTCGTTGGGTAAATGTCCGGTACCGTAGAGGTTGCTCTTACGCACAATGGCAGGTACCAACATAGGGTCAAAGCCTTTGTTGCCAAAAAACTGATTGGCATAGTTCCAAATAGCCCACGAGAGTCGCGCACCATCACCTATCAAGTAGTAGCCGCGGAAACCGTGCACCTTCACGCCGCGCTCAAAATCAACCATTTTGAGTGCAATCATAATTTCTATATGATCTTTTGCATCAAAAGAAAACTGTGGCTTCTCACCCCACGTTTTCACTTCTACATTGTCTTCATCAGATGCCCCGTCGGGCACGGTCATGTCGGGCACCTGCGGCACTTGCAGCATAATCGTCTTCCACTCATCCATAACCGGCTTCAGCTCGTCCTCAATATCCTGTATTTCCTTTTTCAGACCCTGCATCTGCGCAATCATTTCCTGTCTTTTTTCATCATCTGTTGCCGAGGCGATGGAACTTGATGCCTTATTCTGTGCCGCCCTCTTTTCTTCCAACGCGGACATCAATGCACGGCGCTTATCGTCAAGCACGACCAACCGATCCAAATCAACCTCCATGTGTTTTTTCTGTGCCGCCAGTTTCACCACCTCCAGATTTTCACGAATGAATTTAATGTCCAACATACAAAAAACGGATATGCCTATAAACTATATCAGGATTATACAATACACCATTCAGATAAAAAGAAAACACCACCCCGCACTCCGGGATGGTGTAGCACTTATTCCTCTTCCAACAAACGCACCAGCTCCGCCTGCACCAGCGCATCAATGTCCGGCTGCTGTGCCAGCTTCGCTTCCGCACGCTTCAGTGCAGCAGCCGTTTCAGCAGCTTTCCTTTCAGCGGCATCTGCACGCGCTTCTGCTTCCTCAAGCTTAGCTTTCAGTGTACGGATCTTGAGCAGGTCTTTTGCTAGCGTTTCATTGATATCGGATTTGGATGAATGCGGTGCAGAGGGTTTCGGAGTCTGGGACATACGTGTATGCCCATGCTCTTTCTGAGATTTTGTCGGAGATATACCCGACCGTTGCCCCGCAGAAGAAGTCTTTTTCTTTGGAGAAACAGGCGGTTTGGAATCAACCAGAAACCCATCAGATTCCTCAACCCAAACAAGGTAACCGCGAGCTTTCAAACTTTTCACTTGCGGACCAACTGCTTTTGAAGCAACTCCCATCATATCTGACAAAAGCTGCGTCACTTCCCTTTTGGGTAGCACTTCGTTGGGATACCCTTTCGCACGCTTGGCAGCTATGCGCGCAAACTTTTGCGCATGCTTCACATTGGTAGCGGTGAACCCTTCTATGTAACAAGCAGTGGGTACTTTTTCACCGGCCGCTTTAACAGTTTGTGATGCCTGTTTCGCTTGCTTTTTCTTTGGTATGGTAGCAAGTACCTTGGGACAAACAGCATCGAGCTTCTGCTTGATTGACTCCTTCTGCGCAGGATCAACAATAAGATAATATGTATGCCGGGTGTCGTTTCCACCAGGTTGAAAATAGATCTCAACACCCATCTGATGAAGATGGCCGATGGATAGGCCTTTCGTGTGGGAACTTCCGCGCACACGTCTTCTTGATGTCTTCACCTGAAATGTCCCTGATAAACCCGCTTGTATAAGCAAATAGGTGAGCAGCTTTTTAAGCTGCGTCAGTTCGGACGATGAGTGAGGGCTGTCTTCCCCCTGCAACGCCACAACCGTCTTTTTTTTGGTTGCCATGAGTGGTTCCTTTTTTTGATATAGTGCTCTGTCTATATGTACTATGTCACAAATATACTATAAATTCAAGAGAAAAAACCCGACGTGTTGCCGGGTTCTATACAGAGCTTCCAGACATCTCCATCAACCGGAGAAAGTCTAAGGTGGGTTCAATAACAAGGTGTCTATCTTGCTCCCACTCTCCGCTAAACTCTTGTACTTTACCGCACAGCGGTCGCACTTCAACCCAACCGGATTGGACTAAGTCCATACAGCACAGCAATATGATGTCCTGTCTGTCCGACAGATATATTCCATCACCATCAGCGAAGCTATTGCGGAACGCTTCCGACTGCAGTTTCTTATCTTGCAAGACTCGCTCTACCAGATCGTCAATATCCGCAAGTGACACGGTTATGGTGCGCATGCCATCATCAGCAGACAACCGCGCACAGCTGTATATCAGCTGGGCAACTGCGGTGATGTCGCAAAACTTAAAGATGGTTGCGGGATCATTGACGTAAGGGTCTTCTCTATCCCGATGCAACACCAGTGCGTTTTCTGACATTGTCCCTCTCCTTTTTTGCACCCAATGTTATACAAATGCAAATAGACCTCCTTGTCAACATGCTACACTTTCCAGTATGTCCTTTGCTGTACAAAATGTGCCACCTGAAGCATTTCCACAGCTGCTGCGGGAAATACCGGACCCTCCCCGAACACTCAACTATCGCGGGAAACTGCCGGTACACGATATGAAACTGCTATCAGTGGTAGGGTCTCGCAAGTATACAACCTATGGCAAGCAAGTGGTTACACATCTGATAGAGGGACTCTCCGGATACAATGTAGGTATCGTCTCGGGGCTGGCGCTGGGTATTGACGCATTGGCACACCAAGCGGCACTGCAACACAACCTGTACACGCTTGCAATACCCGGCAGTGGTCTTGCAGACCAAGTACTGTATCCTAAAAGGCATAGACCTCTTGCAAGACGCATCTTGGAAGCTGGCGGCGGACTACTCTCCGAGTTTGATCCACACTTCACCGCAACGAAGTGGTCGTTTACACAGCGCAATCGGCTCATGGCGGGCATTGCACACGCTACACTGCTTATTGAAGCTGCTGAACAATCCGGAACACTCATTACCGCCCGACTTGCATCTGACTACAATCGTGACGTGCTGGTAGTTCCCGGTAATATATTTTCACATAACTGTGCGGGTACCCATCAATTTCTCAAACTCGGTGCGACGCCGGTTACCACTGCGGAGGACATTTTATATGCTCTCGGTATAGACCCGCAGTCATCACTGCAAAGAGTGAAGCTCTTTGCAACACCGGAAAATCTCAGTCCCGAAGAAAAACGCATTCTGGAAACACTGCAGGAACCCCGTGATGCAGATACACTCATCCGTGAAAGTGGGCTTCAGACACAACAGGCAAACGTACTGTTGGTGCAAATGGAGATGAGGGGTCTGATTGTCGCAGAGGGCAACCACTACCGCAGAAAAAGTTAAAACCGTACATCAAAAATATACACATGAAAAATCAAGTAAGACACATTGGTTGATGTGTTGTTATTTGACATATATATGTAGACATAGTAATTGTGTACGGACATATGAAAAAAAATACATTGGTTATCGTTGAGTCGCCTGCAAAAGCCAAGACGATAGAAAAGTACTTGGGTGATGGATATACGGTTGCTTCTTCTGTGGGTCACGTCCGCGATTTACCCAAAAGCAATACGGATGCGGTAGACATTGCAGCAGGATTTGTACCACGCTACATCGTATCACCGGGAAAAGAAAAAGTAATCAACGAACTGAAAGAAAAAGCGGAACGTGCAGATAGAATACTGCTCGCTTCCGACCCCGACCGCGAAGGAGAAGCGATCGCCTGGCATGTTGCCGAGCTTCTCAAAGACGTGAATCCAAACATGGAACGTATCGTATTCCATGAAATCACCGAGGAAGCAGTTAAAGACGCATTGCAACATCCGCGCGACATTGACCTGCACTTGAAAGAAGCTCAGGAAGCAAGGCGTGTGCTGGATCGGCTTGTTGGGTATGACCTGTCGGGATTGATATGGAAAAAGGTACGCTACGGACTTTCCGCCGGCCGCGTACAATCACCCGCATTGCGCATTCTCATGGAACGTGAAAGAGAGATTCGTGCATTTGTTCCCGAAGCCTTTTACGTACTGACAGCACATACAAAAAAAGGTACGGTGGAGATACCATTTGTCTGCACCGAAGAACCAAAAACAGAGGAGGAGGCGCAACGTATCAAACGTGTGGGTGAAGCACACCCTTGGGAAGTGCGTGCCGTGAAGGAAAGTGAGGCGAAGCGATCACCGCGCGCACCTTTCACCACCTCCACCCTGCAACAAGTTGCCTCAACCAGACTCGGCTTTTCCCCGTCACGCACCATGGGTGCCGCACAAAAGCTCTACGAAGCGGGGCACATAACCTACATGCGTACCGACTCTACCAACATGAGCACCGTGGCACAAAAACAAATTCTTGCCATGATTGCCAAAGAATATGGTACAGACTACGTCCAAGCTCGCAATTACAAAACCAAAAGCAAGTCGGCACAAGAAGCGCATGAGGCAATACGCCCCACCAACTTCAGCAGACAAAGTGTTGGTACTACTGCTGACCAAAAGGCGTTGTATGCGCTCATATTCGCCCGCGCTGTCGCCTCACAAATGGCAGACGCAAAAATAAAGCGCACCAAGATACTTGCCAATATCAGTAGCACTGCAGAAACGATTCCCGACTTTAGTGTCAACGGTTCTCGCATTATGTTTGACGGCTGGTTAGCTGTAGACTCCGCTGCCAAAGGCGAAGATGTGCAAGTGCCAAAGCTGAAAGCAGGTGACGCACTCACCCTGCAGTCAATTGAGATTGAAGCAAAGCAAACCCAGCCGCCAAACAGATATACGGAAGCGGGGTTGATTAAGGAGCTGGAAAAGAGAGGGATTGGACGCCCATCTACCTACGCGTCCATCATGCGTACCATTATTGATCGCGGCTACGTGGAAAAGGAAGGACGCACGTTACGACCCACCGACACGGGAGAAGTGGTATCCACCTTCCTTGAGGAACACTTCTTGGAGTACATAGACGACGACTTTACCAGTAACATGGAAGACAGTCTTGACGATATTGCAGCGGGTAAACGTGCATATGCAAAAACACTCAAAGACTTTTACACCCCTTTCCATAAGGCGGTGCTCGCAAAAGAAGATATTCCCAAACTGACCGACCTTGGTCCGGGTCCGAAAGAATACCCCTGCCCCAAGTGCGGCAAAGAAATGCTCATCAAACTGGGGCGCGGAGGAAAGTTCCTCTCCTGTACAGACTTCCCCAAATGTCACGGAGCTCGCAAAATTGATGGTACGGAAGTGCAAGACGAGGAACCAATCGGCTACCATCCGGAGAGTAAAGAGCCCATATTCGTACTGGAGGGACGCTATGGTCCATACATACAATTGGGGGTAACACCCCCAAGCAAAGATCCTGAAACCGGTAAAACCATACCTCTCAAAAAACGGGGACCGAAACCAAAACGTGCCGCCATACCGGAAGATATGAACAGTGCAGACATCACCGTTGAGGAGGCGGTAAAACTGCTGCGATTACCGCGTGAACTGGGAACACATCCAAAAACCGGAGAACCTATTGTCGCCAGCACCGGACGCTTTGGACCCTACATCGTCCACGCGGGAGACTACCGCTCACTGAAAGGAAAAGATAACCCCTATGACATTACCTTCAAGCGAGCAATGGAAATTCTCAATCAGCCAAAACCGGGACGTAAAGGTGAAAAGTTGGTAAAAGAACTCGGTGTAAACCCAAACACAAAAAAACTGATTAATGTCTATGAATCAAAATCGGGACGCTACCTCCGTAAAGGATTCAAGCGTGTCATGCTTCCGGATAAAACCAACCTGGACACCTTCACCCTTGAAGACGCAATTGAACTATTGAAAATGAACTAGAAAAAGACCCCGCACGGGGTCTTCATTTGTCCGGATCATCAACGGTTCAAGTTGGCAAATGCCAAGTTGCTGTGTTTACAAGTACAAAACTGATCCCAGTGTGCGCACGGGCGCCACTCCACCTCCTGCTCACACCACTGACATCGCTGTCGCTTCCCCCGCCGAACATCGTCTGTCGGCGGCTGGGTGACGTCTCCACTTTGGAGGTCTTCCAGAAACTGCACCATATCAAACATAACTTCCTCCCTATTTGTTCCGACTCTGAGTGTGACATGTATTGACACGATTTGTCAAACCACACATGAATACCTTGCACAAAAAAGAAGAGGGCGTAGAATGCGACTATGACTACTGCCAGCAAAATACTCAGCAGTGTACATAATCCCACCGATGCGGACAAACACCTTATAGAAAAGGCGTTTACGTATGCGGAAAAGGCGCACGCGGGACACAAAAGGTACTCCGGTGAACCATACATGTCACATGTGGCACAGGTGGCCTACATGCTGGCGCAAATGGGTATGGGGCCGCGCACCATCGCCGCAGGACTTTTACATGACACCATTGAGGATACGCCGGTTACCTCCGAGGACATTCGTAAAGAATTCGGTGAAGAAATACTCTTCCTGGTTGAGGGGGTCACTAAACTCAGTTCAGTGCGCTACTATGGTGCAGACAGACATAACGAAAGTTTGCGCAAACTGTTTGTGGCAACCAGTCAGGATATTCGTGTCCTCATCATCAAGCTGGTTGACCGCCTGCACAACATGCAAACACTGGAGTTTATACCCCAGGAAAAGCAGCTGCGTATTGCTCGGGAAACACTGGAAATCTATGTACCGGTTGCACATCGCCTCGGTATGGGTCGCATACGCAAAGAGCTGGAAGACCTCGCCTTTCCCTATGTCTATCCAGACGAATACAAAAAGGTATCCGACTTACTCGAGCAAAAAATAGGAAAAGCAAAGGAAACCATAGAAAAGGAGCGCAAAACACTGCAAAAAAAACTTGCTGAAGCCGGACTGACTGACTTTAAGACATCATATAGAGTAAAGGGTTTATACAGCTTATTTCACAAACTGAAACGAAAGGAGTGGAATATTGATGCCGTGTATGACCTATTGGCAATGCGCATTGTGGTAAACAGTGTGGAGGACTGCTACCGTGCCATGGGTATTGTGCATGACCTGTGGCGTCCTATGCCACAACGCATGAAAGACTATATCAACCTTCCAAAGCCAAACGGATACCAATCCATACACACAACGGTAATTACTAACACGGGGACCATTTTGGAAATACAAATACGTACCGAAAAGATGCATCATGAAGCTGAGTATGGTGTGGCGTCACACATTATCTACAAAGCAGACACCATACCCGGGGGCAAGAGCAGCAGTTCGTGGTTTGCAAATCTGATCCCCACACTCTTTCGTCCATTCGCCTGGCGTGCGCAACAAAAGCAGATACATGCGGAAGATTTGGATAGAACAAAAGACATCCCCCCAAACCAAAAAATACCTCACTGGATTCAACAAATCGGTGAGATGTACACTCAAGAAAAAGCTTCCGGGGAAGAATTTGTGCAAGACATGCAAAAAGATTTCTTCAGTAACCGCATCTTTGTATTTACCCCAAATGGAGATGTGGTTGACCTGCCGGTTGCCGCAACTCCTATTGACTTTGCCTATGCCATCCACTCCGAGGTGGGGGACCATATCGCTGGTGTGAAGGTAAACAACAAACAGGTGCAATTGGATACCGAACTGCACAACGGAGACATCGTCTACATTGAGACAAAGAAAAATGCACACCCTACACCAAAGTGGCTCCCGATGGCAAAAACATCACTTGCCAAACGCAGGATACGATCGGCGCTGGCGAACCAAAAAGACACAACGTAGGCAAAGGAGCCGACAATGATACAGTTACCGTTTATCTTTTTAGACTGAAAAGTTTTTTATTGAATACAAATCCTCATCGTCCGCCTTCTCCTCCGGTAGATCTATCTCCTCGTCGTCAGGCACCGGCACCTCAGGTGGTACATAGGGGTTTACCAAGTCCCGCTCTTCAGCTCCGGCGGTACGTTTGGTAATAAATGCAAACTCATCATCGTCCTCCAGTGAAACAGCGGGCTGTACTTCTGAGTTGATACCTTGCTCCTGTGTTACCTCTGTCTGCTGCGCGGTCGTGCTGTCCGCGGGTGGCACTTGACCCTCTCCGTCGGGTGTCTGAGGTGCAAGTTCTTGTACAGGCTGCTGGTTGGTCACTGGCTCTTGCGGGTCTGACGACTGCTCTTCTGCATATGTTTTTGCCACGTACTGACTGTTCCCCACTTGGTGAGATACCGGCCGTTCAAGTGCCGCACTTGGTATACCTTGCCGATCCTCCGTAGGCGCAATGGGTGTATCCGTAACCGTTTCTTGCATCGATTCGTCCTGAGACTCGGATACATCCAATGGTGTTGTTGCAGCAAGCGTCGCCACGACCGATGCTTCCGGAGACAGGTCACGTATTACGGTCTGACTCTCCGACACCTCCTGTGCGCGTGCCGCATCTTTACGGTCCTGCTCAGCTTTGAGTAAAGAGAGAATCTTCTGCAAATCCTCGTCCGAGAAATAATCTATGGTCAACTTGCCACCATAGTCTGTCTTTGAAATCTGTACACGAGTTCCCAAAGTATCGGTAATGTCCTTCTCCAGCGCAATCAGCTGCGGATCGGTATTGGTCCACTTTTTCTTCCGTACTTTATCAGCGGCGATTTTTCTGGTAATACGTTCCACCTCGCGAACCGAAATCTTCTTCAGTAGAATCTCCCGGTAGACCACATCTTGTTCTTCGGGACGATCCTTCAGCATGAGCAAACTGCGCGCATGTCCTTCGGAAATATCTCCCAGCTTCAGTGAGTTCAGCATATACTCGGGCAATGCCAAAAGGCGAATGGTGTTGGACACATACTCGCGCGAACGTCCCACTTTCTTTGCCACTTGTGAGTGTGACAGATTGAACGTTTCGGCAAGTTGCTTAAATGCCAGTGCTCGATCCACCGCATTGAGATCTTCACGTTGCAGGTTTTCAATAATCGCCAATTCCAACTTCTCCTGTTCCGTATCTTCACCCGATCGGATAATAACCGGTACCTGCTCCAATCCCGCCAAGCGTGCCGCACGCAAACGTCGCTCGCCGGCAATGAGTTCATACTCCGAGTGAAACGATCCATCATCTCTTTGGATCTCCTTTCTGGTGACGGTAAGCGGCTGCAAAATTCCGTACATACGAATAGACTCCGCCAACTCCTTGAGCTTCGCTTCATCAAACTCTCGACGCGGCTGGAAGGGGTTTGCTACAATTTTCTCCACCTCCACCCAAAAAATAGAATCACCTTGAAATGCCATAGTGTTTAATACAATACCTCCGGGCATCGTTTCTTCCCACGCCCGTTTTCGGTATTTTACCACACCCCCAAAGCACCATGGGTGTTTATAACTTTTGAAAAATCTGCTACACTCTTGCCAGCATCGTAATGCAGTGAATTTTTTTGCTGCATAACCGTGCAAACAAAAAAGCCGGAGTGGCGGAATTGGTAGACGCGCACGACTCAAAATCGTGTTCCGCAAGGAGTGAGGGTTCGATTCCCTCCTCCGGCACTGTAACGATAGTGGAAGTGACGGAGGAGAGGTAGCTTTGTGAACACAAAGCGTTACGAGGGATCGAAAAGGTTGCCAGATATTTTTGAGGTACGAAAAAATATCGACAACCTGTACTGAACGTGTAACGTTAGACTTCATACAAACGCTGTTCAGCGTTGTCGCTATTGCATTCCCCTACGGTTATGAAATAGCAGTCAACCTCTTACGAAACTCCAAGTATTCGCTTCTCACCCGCATCCAGAACAAAAATGAGACTACAGCATAGTAGACCTCTCTTATGTTTTTGCGTATACTGCCAAAGGACCAATATGGAGGGAAATAGTTCATGTGGAATCTGCTTCACGCAAGGAAAACGGCACATCGGGTAACGGAAGAACAAGGTAAAAAAAATGTGCAATCGCTGACACCTTCACAGAGATTTCAAGAAGCACTCAACAAACGTTTCTTTCCTCAGTTTGCTCTGGAAGAAGACTGTGAAACACTCAGACGTAAAGGACAAGAAGCACTGAAGTCACTTCAGCACACCATCTCTCAAATCAGAAAGGAAACGTGATGAGCATTTCGGCAGTGCATTGGAGTACCATCTGCAAAAGGGTGCAGGATCATGCGCGGGAACTACACCCAACAGACCCCGAGAAACAACAAGACTTGGTTGAACACTTGCTGTCACTCAATACGCGCCGACATATGGAGCGCACAGAAAAGGAGCTCACCGCTCTTGAAAACAGAGTCGCCAGAAAGCAGTCCCGCCTGTACCATCCAAATCCTCTTGTTCGTTTTTTCTGGAGACTGTGGTATGTATGAAAAAGCCCGTGCGGAGCACGGGCTTTTTTGCATTATATCTTCCCCACCAGGTCAACACCCGGCTCCAAGACATCTTCTCCCTCATCCCAACTTGCGGGACATACATTTGCAGGATGCTCACTTACAAAGCGTGCTGCCTTAAGTTTGCGTAGTGTTTCTTTTGCGGAGCGACCGATTGCATCATCGTGTATCTCAACGGTCTTAATCACCCCTTCCGGAGAAATAATAAATGTTCCCCGTCGTGCCAACCCTTCTTCTTCTATGAGTACGCCAAACAGTTCAGACAGCTCGTGTGATGGATCCGCCGCCATGGGGTATGCGATGGTCTTGATACTCTCGGAGGTGTCATGCCATGCCTTATGCACAAACGCCGTGTCCGTAGAAACAGATACCACCTCCGCATCCAGCTTTTTGAATTCTTCGTAGAGAGATGCCATCTCTGCCAACTCTGTTGGACAGACAAA
>WFTF01000004.1 GCA_015485575.1 Patescibacteria group bacterium
CGCGCTGGACGAGGTTCCCGAAAACCTCTACAGCGACTCTGTGGAGTGGGTCGTTGTAGACTACCTTCCGGTGCGGAGTCGAAAGACCCCGCGCGGAAGCTATGACGGATGGGTGGTGCTCATCCGTCTGGTGGCGGACGGGGACGAAGACCTGGAAGACTTCACGCTGCACCCGCAAAACCTGGCGCAAGTGAAGTTCAACGGGAAGTGGGTGCTGCAGGCGGACTTTGAACGTCTACTGTGCAACACTCCCCCCGTCTGAGCGCATGAGCACAAACAAGAAGGGCGACCGCATGCAGGTCGCCCTTTTCCCTTTTTATGCTACCCTACACCACATGCAAAACTATGTTGTAATAGAAAAAAAAGTGGGAGAAACACCGCTGCAGTGCATCCATGCGTATAAAGAAAAACATCCTGAGCTTGCCAGCGTGTCCATAACCTACGCGGGGCGTCTGGACCCGCTTGCCTCAGGTAAGTTACTTTTACTTATCGGTGAAACCTGTAAACAAAAAGAACACTACCTGAAACTGGATAAACAGTACGAGTTTGAGGTGCTCTTTGGTGTATCTTCAGACACCGCTGACGTGCTGGGGCGGCTGTCGTTTGAATCGCCGCTACTTATAGACCGACGGATTATTAGAGACACGCTTGATGCAATGTGTGGTACTCTCACGCTTCCCTATCCGCACTTTTCTTCAAAAACCGTACAGGGCAAACCGCTGCACACCTGGGCACTTGAGGGGCGTATTGATGAGGTGACCGTCCCTACACGGACATGTACCGTATACGCACTTACCTGTACAGACACATACACGCGCACACGCAAAGAGATCTATGAGCAAGCACTGGAGAAAATAGACAGCATCACAACGGTCACGGACCCAAAAAAAAGTTTGGGAAACGACTTTCGCCGCAGCGATATACGAGCAGATTGGCAAGCGTTTCTGGCGGAAGGTACAGAACACGACCTGTTTCAACTGGCGCGCATACGCTGTGTCGCATCTTCCGGTACCTACATGCGCACTCTCGCTTCGGTACTGGCTGCACGCTGTGGTACACAGGGACTGGCCTTTTCCATTCACCGCAGCAAGATCGGTCGGTATCTCACTCTCCCTCTTATAGGTGGGCTGTGGATGCAGTCCTATGACTAATCAGCATCACCTTCCGTCAATTGCCTGTGCTTTTCCATGTAGGCTTCCGCGGTGACAATAAACTCCGCATGACTCCAGACAAGCGGTGCGGTTGAAAGATGCTCGCCGGTATATGGATGCATCTGCTCGGCAAGCACCCCGCTTTTGGTTGCCTGATCACAGGTCCACTGCAGTATGGCGTACGCCTCCTCCAATCCGGCAAGTGTGTCCGCTGCCATAATCGCGTACTGTGCACGCCACAAGGTGGTAATCACCCACGGGTTTGGGGTATCCGCTTCTTTTAGTCTGTAGTACGTATCACCTTCATACCGTATATATCCCGTTGCGTGTGCATCCACACGCAGATGGTCCTCAACCGTCTGCAGCGCCTTGCGAATGCGTGGATCACCCACATCCACCACCCCGAAGTACACCGGTCCGAAAAAACTACTCATGTCTATGGTGTAATCATGGACATCGTCCTTGTTATCGTAGGTGCGAATCAGTTTGAGAAACATGCCGCGTTTCTGATCATAGAGATGCTCCAAAATAGACGCTTGTATACGTTGCGCAACCGCGGCATAGGTGCGAGATGCTTCCTCCTTACCAAGCACACCGGCAAAACGAGCTGCCGCCTGCAACCCTCCATAGACGGATGAAGCGGTGTAGGTTGATATACCGAACTTTTCTTCCCATAGGTCAAATGAATTACTTGGCAATCCCAGGCGCGCCTCCATAAACTCCGTCATAAAATCAGCCGCCTTTTCAATGAAGGGATTGTACAGTGACTCTATGTACTCAATGTCTCTAACTTTTTCATAGTGTTTCCATAGTACATACAGCATGGTTGCCGTTTCATCTTCCTGAATGGGAAACTCGGGCTCCCCCTCAATAATCCACGGATGCCAAGAACTGCCCAAACAACCATCGGAGCGATACTTATGCATAAAGTACCCTCCCCGTTCCAGACGCTCTGCCATAAAACTGAAGAAGCGCTTCGTCACATCCGTATACCCCGCCATATCCAGCGCGCGCGCAACCAGCGCACCGTCTCGTGGCCATACGTAGCTGTAGGTATCGCGACCATGATGAAGCATATCGGTATCACTGGAGGCAATAATGCCACCGCGATTATCGGTATGTACCCGAATGGTTGTCAATGAACGCTTGTAGAGCTTTTGCATTTGCGGTGACAGTAGTGAGAGATCACGATCTTCCTTATCAACCCACGCCTTCCAGTAGTTCTCCGTACTGCGCAGAAGTGCTTCGGGAGTCTCCTTCAAAATGTACGCATTCAAATCATGTGCCTCGGCAATGGTTTCCCCACAGGCAATCCAATAGTCAACCTGTGTATGACTGTTTGGTTTCATCGGGCACGTGACTCCCAAAACAGAATCTACGGAACCGTGCTCAATGGGATTTTTCTCCAGTACGCCATCCTCCGCATCAACGAACGATCCCTGCTTACCTTCAATACCAAACAATCCCACCGTATAGTCTGAAAACTGTTTTTCACCGTGGAAGGCATTTATTAAAAAGGTGTGCTTTCCTTTGTAGTGCACAATCGCATTCACTCGAGGATCATAAAAGCCGGTATCACCACGCCGCGACTCGGAAATGCGAAATTGTTGCGCTAAAAAAAGTGTGATGCTCCGCTGCTCTTTTTTTTCATTACCAATGGTGAACGAACGAATAAAGACGTTCTGCTCGTTATGCACCACATCCACACTGGAGAGTGTGATACCAATGGAGTCGTTTACCGCATGCATACTTCCCACCACCGTCTCTGCATCGCAACCAATGCTAATGTGCCACTGTGGGTCATCAAGCCACGATAGATGCCCATCAACAAAAACACCGATACGATGCACAAAGCTGCCGCTGGCACCACTTACATGGTTGCTATGTCCGACGTACGGATAGTACAAATCGCGCACCTGACCGGTGTAGTCAAGCCCAACGAGCATATTGCCATTTCCCAGTGTAACCGCTCGTGCCATATATCTTTATAGTTTATACAAGCGCAGATGTCTGCGCACCACCGTGCGCGCACTTGATGGCTTGCGTGAGCGGCGTAAGTCCGCCGCACAGGCAGCATCTTGCAGTACAATCTCCACCCAATCGGCAAAGTCGTTTTTCTCTTTGGTCACATGGTGCAAAAATACCTCTTCATCCATTGAGCCGAATGCCATCTCCAGTTGCTCCAGATTTTCAAGTACCGTCCCGTCGGTAGTCCAGAAACATTTTTCTCCCTGCGCACAGACCAGTGCACGCACCTTGTTATACTTTTTCTTTTTTGTTGCTGCTTTCTTTGCAGTACTTTTTCGGGTCGTTTTGACACTTCGTTTTTTGGCGGTTTTCCTACTCACTTTTTTAGTGGTTTTTTTAGTGGTTTTTTTTGCGGACATAAGAACAAATGATTATGAAAAGGTGAATAAAGAACGAACGCGTTGGTATATTTTTTTATATATACTGTACACCCATTGTAACAGACGTCGCCATATACCGCGTTCCGGTTGTGGCGCATCTGCGATGCGTAGTTGCCGCTGTGCAAGTGCCTGTTGCACTCTTAATTGTAAATCACTAAGCGCGTTCATGAAAGCGACATACGCATCGTATGGGGATTCGTAGGGGGAGAAGTAGGCATGCACGTCTCCATCGTTAAACCACTTGGTGCACATATAATAAAAATGGTCTGAGGTCTGCAGTTTTCGCCAAGTTTCTATAAGATGCGGGTCTTGTGTGGCAAGGACGTCCGGCTCCAGTTTATACACTGCGGCAATTGCGTCCTGCTGTATATCGTTGCCCGTCCATGCAGTTAAGTCTCTGTCAGTATCAGCCCAGGTGAGAATCTCCGGCACATCTATCTCACCAACCGCTTCATAGCTCTCAATTGTTTCCGAGGGGGTCTTAAAGGTGGTGCTGCCGTGCTGTAGCAGCATTTCCGGCAACACGCGCATAAAGTTGAAAATACCCGTATCTTCCCACTGGTGTTCACCAAAGGTCTCATAGTCCATAAAAAGATTTATGGTTTGCCCGTCACCGTGGTGTGCATGAATCCAGTGTGCATACGTCTCGGCGGTCAGTGGATAACTCTCCCAGCCCTTGTTGCCAAAACGAAACGCGACATCATCAGATAATTTGTAATTTTTCAAAAGCAGTTTAATACGTTTGCAACCGATGGGTTGATAGACATAGTTGGGACTGCGCCAATCCAGTACCGGTTCCCAGCCCTCTGCCATAATTCCAAGATACCCCTGGTCCTCACACCACTGCGCCAGGTCATTCCTGTATGACAGCTCGGTGTTACGAAAGACGCGCGGCTTCTGACCAAACAGTTCATACACTCGTTGCGCATGCTGTGCAACCTGTCGCTCAAACTCGGGTACCGAATAGAAAAAAGCAAGCGAGTGGTGATAGGTGTCTGCAAGTATCTCCACTCGTCCACTGGCGACGAGCTCTTGAAAACTCTCCAATACATCGGGAGCATAGGTTTCAAACTGGTCCAACACCGTGCCGGAAAAAGACAGTGCGAAGCGAAAGTCCGGGTACGAGCGCAACAAATCTCGTAACAGGGCATTCATGGGCCGATAGGACTTTTCCGCAACTTTTTCAATGATGCGCCTGTTGTTCAGATCACTCTCGGAAGAATCATTGAAGTACTCGGTATCCCTGCCGATATCAAACACCCGATATCGTTTGATACGAAACGGTTGATGGACGTGGAAATAGGGACAGACACTTAACATACCAGTACTTAACTACTAAACCATTCTAGCAGACGCTTGTATATATGGATGACCTTTTGTGCCACGTTTTTCCATGATAAACGTAACAACTCCTTTTTTCCTTCACGCTTAAGCTGGTGACGTAGTACCGGATAGCGCAGTGCGGAGAGTATTTTGTTTGCCATTTCTTCCGTATCCCAAAAGTCCACTTTCAAAACGTGAGTAATCACCTCTGATACACCGGACTGCTTTGAGATCAAAGAGGGAGTTCCATGTTGGATCGCCTCAAGCGGAACCAAACCGAAAGGTTCCGACACCGATGGCATGACCACCAGATCCACGCTCTGATACATACGGTCACGGTCTTCATACCACAGATCACCGGCAAACAGCACATGTGAAGACAATCCCAGTGCGGCAACCTGCTGCATTATCTGACCCGCCATGTCCCCTTTTCCCGAAATGACAAAAATCACGTTTGGATCGTACTCCACCACCCGCTTTGCAGCTTGTACAAAATAATCAACCCCCTTTTGTACCGTGATGCGACCGTGGTACAAGACGATTTTCTTACCCTGCACCCGCAACTCCTGCAGTGTCGGCTCATAGCGAGGCACCTCCTGTGTATCAATACCGTTGTGCACCACTTCCACTTTCTCCGGGTCTATCGCGTACCTATCTACCACAATACGCTTGGTAAAGGCACTGACCGCAACAATATGGTCCGCCTGAGCAAACGCTTCTTTCTCAATTTTGTACACTTCCGGGTCCACCTGTTCGCTTGCCGCTTGATCAAAGGCGGTTGCGTGTACATGTAAAATAAGCGGCTTGCCGCTTGCAATCTTGGCGGCAACACCTGCCAGATACGCCGTCCAGTCATGTGCATGTATCAAGTCAAACTCCTCCTCTTTTGCAATTGCTGCCGCCTTGTGCGCATACGCATATACCTCTTGCAGTAATGTGCGTGAGTACAAGCGTCGCACACCCCGCTGATCATATACTTCCACCACTGATTGTGAACCTTGGTATGGTGCTATTCCGGACGGTACCTGATACACCGTTGCTACGTTTTCCACATCGGCAAAAATGAAGCGTGCACTACTGTGCACCTCTTGTGATTTTGGCAACACAAAAACAACCTCAATACCCTGTGCGGCGAGCTCGCGTGTGAGACCTTGGCAGGCCATACCAAGACCTCCTGCTGTATGTGGCGGGAAATCCCAACCAAAGGTAAGAACTTTCATGTGTACCAAGTAATCACTCAATAGTATAAGATAAAAAAGAGCAAAATGGTGTGATTACTCCACCATGATAGCATATACAGGTATCTATATTTTCCGCATCTGTGCGTATTGACTTGTACACAGGGCTTTGGTAGTATGGCGGGCACTATGTCACAGGATAGACTCATAAAACTGGTCAGTAAGGGCGACGAAAATGGCGTTGGTAAGGGACATGTGTACTACACCACCTACAACAACAAAAACAAAAAAGACCCGAGCAAAAAGCATACCGAACGAAAATATAACCCCGTAGCAAGAAAGCATACTGACTACGTCCAGAAAAAATAGAAAGAAACCGGACCTTCGCTCCGGTTTCTTTCTTGCATAACTCCTTACCGTTTGCAAGTGTACGTCTGGGCAACGCACAAGGAGGAGAGAAGGAGAATGTTCATCAGATACAAACTCAATGCCAGCGGGAGAGTTATTACCTTTCGTTTTCCGTACAGAATTGCGAGGGGTACGCTAGAAAAATACTGGCGTCCCGCTGATAGTGTACCGCTGCAGAGCAATTTATCTCAAGCGGATGATCACGCGTTCGCCGTGCAAACAAAGCTGGCTCGCCTGGGAGAAGTACTGCGGAGCTCTGCTCATGTGATTGAAAGGGTTGATATTGCGCATCGTGCGTCCGACGAGATGGAGATAGTGCTCGCGAAGCAAAACGCAAGTGATACGCATTCCACATCCGTGAAATTTGTACTACGGCATGTGACACGTGCGTTTTGTCTGCCTCTGGACACAATCTGAGTCAATCCCGCCATAAACCATGGCGGGATTTTCGTTTTTTTCTCCGTACCGATTGAAATACACAATGTCACTATTCCATAGAAGGGTCGTAGGTGCCTTGGTCCGCCATAGAGTTAAGCTGCAGACGTTTGATGAGTGCCCGTTGGGCTTCTTCTACTTTTTCCTCTTTGCCTTTCCATGCCTCCTGCACCGGCTGCTCAATACCTCGTGAGAAAGAGAAAGCAAGCTCCCACGGGAAACCGCCCTCCTGCGCCTCCAGTTCAGCTATGGCGTCAAGATTTTCCGTTGCCCGCTGCGGGGTTTGCCCTCCCGACAAAAAGACGATACTGGGCACCTCTTTGGGTACACTGTTCATGAAGGTGCGCATAGTTGCTTGCGCCACCTCTTCCGCCGGTGTCTGCTGCGCGTACTCACTTCCGGCAAGTACCATGCTGGATTTTAGAATTACACCCGACAGATCAATCTTGTACCACTGCAGCTGCTCAAACAATTTTTGAAGCACCTGTGTGGTCACCGCTTCCGCCCGCTCTAAAGAGTGGTTACCGCTAAAGAGCACTTCAGGTTCCACTATGGGTACAACACCCGCCTCCTGACATAGTGCGGCATAGCGCGAGAGGGTCATGCAATCAAAGAGAATGTTTTGCTCACTTGGGGTGTGCTCGGAAATGGTAAATACCGCACGCCATTTTGCTGCGCGCGCACCCATGTTGTAATACTCCTCAAGGCGATCCCGTAAATTGTCCAACCCTTGCGTCAATACTTCACCCGAAAAGTTTGTGTGGGGCACAGTTCCCTTGTCCACTTTTATGATGGGGATTATCCCCTTGGCAATCAGTAAGTCTGAGAAGAGCGTACCGTCATCGGTGTGATTGCGGATGGTGCCGTCATGCAAAATAACACCGGTTACATACTCCTCAATGTTTGGAGTGGTAAAAAGCAACTGTCGGTACTTCCGGCGCATCTCTGCGGTCGGTTTGACACCAATCGCTTCAAGCTGTTTATCTATGGTGCGTGGACTTTGATCCGCTGCCAATATACCCTTACGTGCGGCAACAAGCGCACGGGCAGTATCCTGGAGTGTTTGTGTGTACGACATACTACCCTCATAGTGTAGCAGTCATGCATAGATTGTTCGCACGTGTCCTGTGGATGACGGAGTTGCAGAGGGTCTGCTCTGCTTTGAGACACACCCCACTATGCTCGGTGCTAGTAGCGTATTTTCCAACCAATACGGAAGAGGTACTGCGTCAATCCCAGAAGCATAATCACCAAACCACTAATCACCAGTAATCCTACTGCGGTATTGGCTTCGGAGTAGCCGATCATACTGCTGCGAATACCGTCCACAAAGTAGAAAAAGGGATTAAACAGTGTGATCTGTGCCGCAAGCGAAGGAAGAAACGTAACGGAGTAAAAAATACCACCAAGATAGGTCAGAGGAGTGATCACAAAAGTATTGACCACCTGCAACTGCTCAAAGCTTTCCGCCCAGAGCGCAACCAGAAGACCGAGAGAACCAAAAATGGTTGCAATTGACAAAACATACCCAACAAATGCCAATGGGGATTGCAGTTGTACCGCACCAAACAGCGCTCCCACACCCAAAATCAAGAAGGCGACCATCAGCGCACGTGCCAGCGACTCTGCAAGCAACCCCACAATCATCTCACTGTAGGAAAGCGGTGCTATCAAAATCTCCTCCAACCCCCTGCCCCATCTGAGAAAAAACAGTGAGCTACTTGCGCTTGAGAACGATGCATTGATGACGGACAACATCAAAACACCCGGAAAGACAAACGATATGTACGGTACTCCCGCCACACTATCTATACGACTACCGATAACTGTCCCAAAAATGAAAATATACAGTGTCGCGGAGATAACCGGTGCCAACAGTGTTTGCACCGCCACACGAAAAGTACGCTTCACTCCCTTGCGTACAAACGTCCATATACCTATCCAGTTCACCCGGTTGTCTCCGGTACCCTCGTATGTTGCCATCTGTGTGTGGTTATGCATATGCTTTTGCTTTTTTTGTAATTTCCAAGTACGTCTCTTCAACCGACTTCCCATCTTTCATAAACTCCTCTTTACTCCCTTCGGCGATAATCTTCCCATCATTGATGATCGCAATATGATCACATAAAGCCTGTACCTCTTCCAGGTAGTGCGAGGTTAAAATGATGGTCTTACCTCGACTGTTCATTTCTTTGAGATACTCCCATAAATCATGACGCTGCTCCACATCCACTCCTGCGGTTGGCTCATCTAAAATGAGCAGGTCCGGTGTATGAATAAGTGCTCGAGCAAGAATGACCCGGCGCTTGAGCCCTCCTGACAGCTTCTGAAACGCCACATCTTTGTGCGCCTCCAAATCAAAGCGTGACAGTAGCGCTCTGGCGCGTTCTTTTCGCATAGCTTTGGGCATGCCGTAAAAACCGCCCATAAAATCCAACAGTTGTGCCGGAGTGGCAAATATATCCACATTAAACTCCTGTGGTGACAGACCTACCTTCAAACGTGCCTGTTTGTAGTCTTTTACGACATCCAATCCGTCCACGGTAATACGCCCCGAAGTTGGCTGTGCGATACCGGTTATGCAGTGAATGGTGGTACTCTTCCCCGCCCCGTTGGGACCCAACAATCCATAGAAGCTCCCTCTCGGAATAGAAAGACAAATACCTGACACCGC
>WFTF01000005.1 GCA_015485575.1 Patescibacteria group bacterium
ATGGCGGCACCGTTTCGGTGGTATCTGCGGGACCCACTCCCACAGCATCAACAACAGCTATCTGAAAATCAGCGGTAATTTCATCACTTGCTCCGGTAACGGACATGTTAATTGTATAAGTGCCGGTAGTGCTACTATTGACGATCGGCTCAATGTCCCCAGGTATTGTGGTAGTACCTGTTGAGGTGCTGTAGGTGTAGGTCGGACCATACGCGTTACTTGTCTGATTACCCACTTTCAATGTAATAATGTCCTCTGCGGACAAGCCGGTACTGGAATTGAGCGTATAACGAATGCGCCCTCCGGAGCCGGTTGTAATACTCACCCCGTCATAGGTTGCATCTGCAGTGGATGTTGCCAAGCGAGGAGTGCCGTTTACCAACATTTCCACATTGCGCACATCAAAAGATGAGGTTGCCAACAGTGTAAACTCCGTCGGGAAATCAAAGTCAAAGTAGGCACCTGCGGGAACATCCTTTTTAATGGTGAAAGTAAACGTGTGATTTGCCTGTCCCAAGGGACGGGAATCACTAATAACGTCACTGTAGGTGCTGACGTTTTTTGCATAACCAATATCCGGCAACAGTCCCGAAAACAGCGCCGCAAAAAACAACAGCAACACACCATTAACAATCGCACTGAGTCCACGCATGCTCATTGATATCA
Organism: Patescibacteria group bacterium; assembly: GCA_015485575.1. Lineage (GTDB taxonomy): Bacteria > Patescibacteriota > Minisyncoccia > Phycocordibacterales > UBA918 > OLB19. The sequence goes on from WFTF01000005.1 coordinate 667, forward strand.
TTGTAGCGTATATCACTTAGCTTTCAGATGGTTATATACAGATAGAGATATAGTTGCTACCGCACACAGCGAAAACCGATTGCCACAGTCGCCTGTGTCGGAGCGGTTTTAGCATGCACTGCGTACACTCCCGCATCTTCTTTACTGCGGAAAAACCCCCCGCGAAGCATGGCATAAGCTCCTTGCGCATCCTGCCAGAAGTAATCGTCACCCATTACTGCAGAGGGCTTCTGACTACTGACTGTGGCAACGCCGGCACTGTCCACCTGAGACACATAGCCCGACTCCGGCAGTGCTCTATTGTTGTATTTACCATTCAAGATATCATCAATTACCCACTCCCATACGTTCCCTACTGCGTCATACACTCCGACTGCCGACACGCATGCATCCCGCGAACCGGTGGGAGTGACCACGTCGCTTTCTGTGTTACAGACCCCTCCCAATGCATCAGGTGTGCCAATTGCCACACGATACCACTCCTCTGCATTGGGCAGCCGCTTCCCCGCTCGCGCGCAGGCTACCGCCGCCTGCTCTCGTGTGATATAGGTCCAGGGGGAGACACCTTGCACAGAGCGTGATGCACAGTTTGGATCATTCAAGTTTTCCTGCGTTTCGCGCACGCTGCTTGGGGAGGCAATGGGACAATCTTCCGCGGGTGATGCTTCATATATATCCACACACCGAAAACTTTCGGCGGTAAGTACCTCCACCATACCGGAGGGGCATGTCTTCTCTTCTACCACACCACCTAGCTGTCCCAGCAAAGCATTTGCATTTCCCGAAAGAGTATCGGCAGCACTAATCCCCAAAGTGGTCAGAACCACCGCACCCAAAATAACCGCTCCCACCTTCAGGAATCTCATTAGTGATAGTATACCGCAGTGCAAGCATCATCCTTCTGTGATACACACAGCAAAAAGATGACTTACAAACTCCTTACACAGCGAAAGCCAACTCCCGGGGCTTTGAGGTCCAGTGGTACTGCAAGATTTTGTGCGTACAATCCCGCATCTTCTTCACTACCAAAAAAACCACCGCGCAACACTCCACGGACCCCGACAGCGTTGGTAAGCGCATAGTCTTTTCCGTAGTCCTCATTTGCAACACGAGCAGTCTCTATCACAATTCCATCAGCGTCCACCAAATCCACATAGCCGGACTCGGGAAGTACCCTGCCGTCATAGACACCTTCGGTTACCTGCGCATCTACCCACTCCCAGACATTACCGACTAAGTCATAAATACCACTTGGTGTGGAGCAGGTACTGACACCGGTTGCCCGTGCACCTGTGCCACTGGTATTGCACTCACCGTAGTCACGTACCGCGCTGGCAAGTGCATACCACTCATCGTTGTTGGGCAGACGTTTGCCCGACCGTGCACACAGCTGCTGTGCTTGTGCGAGTGAGACATACTTCCAAGGCATCTTCCCCTCTTCAGATACACTTTCACAAGCGGTATCATTGAGATTTTTTTGCGTATCAAAAGGAGTGTTCGGGTCTGATACGGGGCAGGTTTCCGCAACAGCCGCTTCATACCTATCCACACACAAAGTGCCCGAACCAAGCGACACCGCAACCGAACCGGCACCGCACACACCCTCTCCCTCTATTGCCAAACCGACAAGATTTCCATTGATATTGCGCATGAGGTCACTGGCTTGAATAGCAACTGTGGACAGAAGCACCGCCCCCAGTACTACCGCCACACTCTTATGCCACTTTTTCATGATGACGCGCATTACCTTCTCGCTGACGTATGTAGTCAAGTGCGTAGTTGAGCACAATCAGCACCAATAATATAAACAAGAGTACACTCAGTATATACGTTGAATAGTCCTTCTGTGCACCGGACTCCGCCAAATTTACCGCGATTTCTCGTGCAGCAACTTCCGCTTCTCGCTCGGTAAGAAGTTTTTCACGTTGCGCCAATTGTGCCGTATATTGATTTAACTCGGTAGGCTGCACCGATGCAGTCATGCCGATTGCGGATGCTAAGTAGCTTTGCGTTTGGTTTGAAATTTCTTTGGTAACCGGCGCAAGTACTCCACTATCAAATAATAAAACCAGTGCGAGTGTGAGCGCAGTGGTGCGAAGTATTATGTGGTACATGGAATGCTGCAAATGCATACACGTCCAGTATATCATTTAGGCGAACAATACCAGCAAGATCAAGAGGAATAGTGCGGTGACCGAAAGCAGAACAACCAAAACGAGTAACGTTGCCGACATACCGCTACCCCGACGCTGTTGCCTTATAATGCGCCTTGACCCTACACTGGCACCTCGAATTTGACGGCGAATGTATAGCCGTACCGCAATATAAGAAAGTAACAGAATCACTGCCAGAGTCACCAGCGACGGCACTACAATACTTCTTGGGAGTATCCAAAAACTGACAGTGCTTGAAATGGTTGACTGATATCCCTCAGCCCCATACACCAAAGAAAGAATCGCTTCATAGCGACCAAAGCCGGGACCGTCTCCTTCCCAAGTGATTTCAAACTCCCTATCAGTTCCAGGGTAAATACCTGCCTTTGATTCGTTGAAGGTGAGCATCGCCACTCGCTTACCAAACATGTTATTTATTTCAAGTGGCCCGACTGGACGTACCAATACCGTTCCCTTGTTTTCAATACGAGCTCGGAAATCAATTACAGAATCCCCATAGATATAGTTACCTGTGGCAAACTCGCGTATTTGTGCCTTTTCTACAGCATCTCCTGCAATGCGAATACTGATAATGTTAGCAACATCATATCCAACCGCTGCACCGATGGATCTGAGTTTGGGTGGCTGCATGGAAACAAACATGCTTCCGAAGTGACTCCCCGGGGTTGCGTTTTCCGGTATGTCAATGGTAAGCGTCACCTGTGTTTCCTCCCCCGGACCCAATTCCACCTTATCGGTGCTGATAGTCAGCCAGTCTGACAGTTCAAATCCCGTTTTCTCAGCCCCCTCTTCCGCAAAAACAGGTGTACCGCCGTCTGTGACATTGATAATATCTTTCGTAAACAAATAGTAAACCTGCGACACCGGACTTAAGTTGGTGATGGTAATCTCATGCGTTTGTGTGGTGCCCGGCTCCGCCACATTTTCTATCAACGCGGGACGAATACCGATCCCCGCGCCACCCTGTGCAAAAACAGGTATGGTACTAACAATAAAAAATAAGGCAGAAAGTGCCAATAAAAACAAAAAGCGATGATAAATGCGTGCTTCCATATTTACCAATTCAAGAAGTAATGAAACTATTTTACCATTACTACATTTTTTTACTCGTCATAGGTATGTATATAACTTTCACATAAAGAAAACTCCCCCTAGAGGGAGAGTTTTCTTTGTGTACACATAGCACTCACCTTAGAAGGTTGGAGTAGCGATGTACGTCAGTGTTGTTTGATAGTCATCACCAGCTTCTTGGAGGGCGGTGATTTCTACCTGAAATCCTACAGTTGTGGAACCGATACCTGCGGTGACCCCGTCAGCTGGACCGTTGTGCGCAAATACCGTACGCGGTGTTGTTGTTGCAGCAATCCACTGATTGGAACCAAACTCATTGGTACGTTTACCGTTGGTATTGGTGTCCTCAGAGGTAATACCCCAGTGACCCCACGTTGTTGCATCGTTCACATTGTTTGATGGAGCCGCCCATGATGCCGGAACGTTTGTGTCTGAGTTGTCCTGGAATCCATCAATCTCGGCACCGGTTGAGGAACGAAATTCTCCATCAGTTTGGACGGTGACCGCAAAGCCATTTGCAGCATTGGTTTGTACCGTCAAGTCCTGAGAACCGGTTTTGATTTGGTTTGCTGTAAGCACACCAAATGGGATTGTGGTTGAACTGGTGGTAATGTTTGTAGTAGTTCCATTGACAGCTTC
>WFTF01000006.1 GCA_015485575.1 Patescibacteria group bacterium
GGGTGATGGTAATTATATGCGTCCCACCTCGCCCTGGTTCGTCGCCAGCTCCTCACATCGGGCGTCCTCACTCTCGTTCGGAGCGGATAAAAAAGCCCGCAGGGGCTTTTTTATCCAGTCCAGTTGAAGAGGAGGATGGAAAAATCTTCTATACCGACTTTACCATTTCCATTTATGTCGGCAGAGGGGTCAGAATTGCCGCCACTGGTACCCCACCAAAAAATCAAAATAGAAAAATCAACAAGGTTTACCGACCCGTCGCGGTTTAAGTCAGAAGGTGTGCTGGGTGACCCGTCTACACCTAAAAATAGCTGTATGGTTGAACTAAAACCACTTTCTGTGGTGAGCGTGCCTGATCCTACAGTGTAACGTGCGCGTACCGCATATTCTGCAGGTTTATAGGTGCCGGTATCCAAATCCAAGTTCCAGTAACCTCCACTATCTGAAGTGGTTTGCAACACTACATTTTCTGCCACCAAAAGTTCCACTGTCACATTTGGCGGTGCCTGTCCGTAGAAGGTTAAAGGATCCCCCGGATTCACGGTAGCATCAGACACTGTGATAGTTGGTGGTACAAGCACTCCATTGACATTGGTTATCGCACCTTGGGTTACATCAAATGTGGTGTTGTATGTGATGGAACGAACATTGTTATCGTCCTGTGTCCAAAAGCCCATTGATACCGTTCCCGGAGAAGCATCGGTAGCAAATGTAAAATTCCCATCCGAATCAGCCCGAACCGATCCGATTGACTCTGTATCTAAGATAATGTTCACCGTTGCGCGAGGTATAGTTTGTCCGGTAACGTTTATCTGCGTATCACCCAATTTTACCTGACTACCGCCGGAAGGTGCGGTACCCCCACCGGAAGCGCCACCGCCTCCCGATCCTGCAGGCTCAATGGTACAATCTGCACCGCAAAAGTCTCCGTCATCATTATTTCCGTCATCACACTCCTCTGCTTGTGTTGTTTGCAAAATACCATCACCACAGTACGGTCCCCAGGTGCAGTTTGGCTGACACTGTCTACCTGCAATAGTAGTGCTGTAGACGCCTGTTTCTCCGGGGACATCACACTCCTCCGTACCTTCCACCAATGAGTTGCCGCAAATGCTTGTGGTGAGTGTGGTGGTTGCAACGTAACCACTTGTAATGGATATTGCAATACCGACTTGAGGAAGCAGCAACAGCAGTCCTACAAATACCGTCAGCAAGCTGCCTGGTTGTGCTATAGCAGGCGTACGCATAACACTTAGCTGTTATAGCCCCTACGCTCACGGCGAGAGTATATGAAGGTGAGGATTAGCAGTATCAAAGCAAACAGTGGGAGCAGTACGGATACCTTATGCGCTATTGACAATCCAAAGAACCCGAATCCTGCCGTTTGCAAGGTGCCATAGGGCACAACGTTCATATTGAGCTCCCCTTCATGAACGATATCTTTGTCATTTTTAATAGTGTAACGTACACGGTAATTACCCGCAGGAAGTCTCACCGGAATGGACGCAACCACCTCTTCTGTCAAATAGGGTTCAATCTTTTTTATCTTGCCTTTGTTTTTCGTCTCTTCGTAAAGTACCGAGCCGGTTGAATCATATATCTTAAAAATCACCTCTGAGGGAGCAACCGGAACATTACCCGTGTTCTCAATCATCATTTTCAAATTTGCCTTTCCCGGGAAATAGAGCCATCCCAGCTTGTATCCTTCATTCAAATCATCCAACGCTACTCTCCGTACACGAAATTCTTTGATAACCTTATCAATGACATTCAGCTCAAGATCAATCTGCGCACCAAGAGAAATATTTACCGCACCGGCATCCACCTGGTCATCAGCCGCTCCTGTCTTCACGCGAATAGCTCCCTGATATCGCTTGAATTCTGCATCCTTAGGTACAGTGACGCGAACCGTCATGGGGACTTTTTGTTCGCCTCTGGGAAGCAAGAACTCATTACCTTCCACAATCTCAATCCAATCAGCAACTTCAGGAGCATCAACAACGACTGTTGCTTTTAGCGGGACACGGGGATCGCTGCGCACTAAAAGTATCTGCTGTTCATAGGTGGAGTTGCGCGTTAAGCTGGTGTTGCGAACAAACGGTGGGGTGACCCCAAACCCCGCATAGACTTCTTGCGGAAGAACCAACACAATCAGAAGTATTGCAAGCGGTAACGAAGCTAGATGGTTTTTTATCGCGAATCTCACCATGTAATTACATATAATTATCCCAACTACACGCACATAACGCAAGAATATTCGTTGGGATAAAATATCCTGCTTACATGCCTGATTTTATTGCCAATCAGCCACCTCGGCAACTTTACCGTAGAATGTGTTCTCTCCCGTGTAGTCTCCTGCTAGCGTAATAGTGCTTGGCACTCGTATTCCCCAATACGTTTTTCCGGACGCTTGCTGTGTGGTGCTGGTTGACTTTGGTATGTTAATTTCAAGTTCAGTGAGTGTGGTTGATGAAAGTTTATTGCCAGTTGAACTTGCTTCCGCATACGTTGCACTGGACGAGGTGGAGAAGACTTGGTAGGACTCCGGAATGGTTGATGTTGGAGAGTTCGGACAGGTAACTGCGGAAGTGTAGGTACCACACATCGCCTCACCAGAGAGCAGTTCGTCCACCGCTACGTTTCCAATAGCACGAATGGTGGTTGAGGAGTTCGCCAGTGTTGGTCCCGTTTCTTGCCCTGGTTCAAGAGAGCCGTACGGGATAGCAAGTGTATCCAAGGCAATACCGAGCAAGCTGTTTAGCTCGCGCGGATTTGAAGTGGTCGCCATACTGCCCGTTGCGTTGTTGTCATCAATCGGTGCGACAGCTGCAGACCAATTAGTTGCCGAGTACGGCGTGTTGGTTGCAGAACCGTCAGTTGGATCGGCAATATACCAAAGCGGGAAGGTACAATCCACCACTATACTCGTATCCGTACCATCTGTGCCATAGGTACAACTGGTGGATGACGCTGTACAAGAAATATTCCATGTAGTTGTCGCTACTGTGTTGGTATAACAATTGTTGGCGTTGTAATCACCCGCAACCGCACAGGAGGAACTGCCTATATTTGACCGGAATACGGATATTTGCCAATCCACCACTTCGTCGTTTCCGGATGCGTTTTGACAACTGTTATTGTCATTCACAATAAACTGTAGTGGGAAACCGGTCGTCTCCCCTTCAAACACAGTAAGGGTTATGTCGCTTGCGTTGTTAAGGTCAATATCTCCGGGTAGCACATACGGAGCGGCATTGGCGACCGTGAGAACCGAGTCTGTCCCCTGTGCACCGCCGGAAGCGAGGTGGCCGTGATTGTCAAGCACAAATCCATAGGCACCATAGTTCTGGTCACGCGTTGGAATGGTGATGCTATAGGTGGTACTTGCGTCTGAAGACACCAACGTTGAACTTGCGAGCGTCGTTGCTGTACAACTATTGGTTGATGTTGAAAAACTGTTGGTGGAACAGACAAATAGTTGCACCGTGTCGGGAGTACCATCAACATCAGGGTCGGAGGAGGAAGAAGTAAACGTGACCGTTTCACCGGGGAGCTTTGGCGAGTCGTCTGTAAATATGGTAAATACCGGCCTGTGATTAACTGCAAATGGAGACGAAGTCGTACCGCTACCTTGCTTTGCAACCGAGTTACAACGCGGATTCACCGGATCATCGTCACAGATAAACGCATACCAGACGTTTGATTCACTCCATGACTCCTCGGTTGTAGTCGCAGCTACCGCCTCTACCCCACTTGCCGTACCGGCAGATACCGCCCACTGGGTTGATGTGGCACTACAATTTGGAGGTGCGGTACCCAATGATGATTGGTTTGGTGCGGCATTTGCAGTTGGGGGGGTACTCTGGTCACAAATGAGCAAGAAGTATGGGGCACCATTTGAATCTGTACCTACCGCTGTCCATCTCACTTGGTCGCCTGTATTGGTTGGTGTTGAGGTGGAGGATCCCGGGGACTCTTGTGCGTCAACGGTCCACTCAGGTGGGGTGTTAAGGACGGTAATGGTGGTTGTTGCAATACCGCTCTGTGCCTCAACTTCACCCAGCTCTTTCGCACCGATGTTCAAAAGAAATATCACCGCAAAAACCACCATGCCCAATATGGAGGTAAGGACGGTTATTTTACCTGCCGTGCGTATTCTTAAAGGTAACTCTTGCATGTTGTACGACATAATTTAATAATATCTACCACCTATTGTAACGAAACTTTCAAATAAATTGTGAAGTTATACACAGCAAATGAGAAGCTACTCATAACGAATCGCATCAAGCGGATTGAGTGATGCTGCACGCTTTGCAGGAAAGATGCCGGTCAGATATCCCACCACTGCCGAAAACAGGGCGATGAATACCAAGAATCCTATGGGAAAGGAAAAGAGTTGGACTGCTTGTCCGCCAAATTGGCTTGCGGCAAGATTGAGTAAAAAATTTATAATCACACCCAGAGTGACCCCCATGACAATACCGGATACACCTCCTAAAAAGCCCACCAAAATTGACTCCGAGACAAACAGCCATTTAATATCTTGCGGTGCTGCGCCGATGGTACGCATAATGCCGATTTCTTTTGTACGTTCAAGCAAGGTTACCGTCATCGTGTTAAACATACCGATAGCAGATACCAGAAGCGCAATACCGCCGAAGGTTGCCAGAACCACCTGTACTCCTTGGAAAATCTTTGATGCCTGCTCCACTGTCTTGGACAGTGCGGTTACGCGATACCCTTCCTCAATAAGTTGCTCTTCAACGACGTTCAAAAACTCGTTTGACACCACGCGCACCTGCACTCGTTCATATTCTTCTATACCGACATAGTTCCGCAGCTCAGGAAGCATCATGAGTGCGTTGAGCACCCCTTCTTCCTTGGTGATGCCTCGTACGGTGTACTCCTTGTCTATGAAAATCTCATCCACGTTATCACTACCATCCTCTGCGGGAACCAAAAGGCGAAACTTTACCTTCTCACCAATGAAGTTTTCTACTTCCTCATCGGGTATCCCAAACAGCTTCAGTACCGCGGGTGAAAGCATTATTTCGTTGGTATTCCCCGCATCCTCGTCAGTAAATACCTTTCCGGCACTTGCAACAATGCCGGCATAGCGGATATAAGGCGGTTCCACACCCTGTACAAACACATTGCCAGTGAGTCCTTTGTAGGTGATCAGTGCAGGAAAGCGAGCCAAAGGTGCCGCGTCAAGCACGTATTCGTTCTGCTCAAACTTTGAGACTGTCTCATCAGTAAGTTTCAGATTTTGTGCACCGGTAGCTGACACACCCAGCGAAAGCAACGTCTCACCGAAGACAATTTGCTCCAGAATAATCTGCTGCAATCCAAAACCCAATCCCACCAAAACCACCACCGCTCCGGTCCCAACACCCATACCCAAAATGGTCAGCCACGTACGCATGGGATTTGTCTTAAACGCTCGTGTAGACAATTGTGCGAGATCCTGTATTCTCATACTCTTTGATTATAAAAGAAGAAAGTAAAAAGACGAAAGGATACCTGTTAAGAGGAGGTATGATATCTGGTAAAAATTCCCTCTCTCTGATGGAAACAGTTGAAGAAGTGGTGGCTCAACTCTTATAAGACACATCCACCCCTTGTGCAATCAATTTTTCAAAGTAGCGGGTGAGCATATCGGCCTCTTTTTCAGAAAGCGCCAAACCGCCAACGCTTACGCCTTTTTGTACTTGTGTATAAAAATCTTCCTCGTTACTCACACCCACTACTCTATCTGCAATCGCTTCCACTAAGTTGTCATCTTGTTTTTTGCTCAGTTTCAAATGCTGTGCTTTTAGAAGGTGGTCGCGCAGACGTTCCGCCAACTTGTGTTGATCAAAAAACACATGCTCCTTCTCGTACTGTTTTCGGAAACGGCGTATATCATCTGCCTGCTTGAGTACCTGCTCGGAAACACGAGCCATCCTACGTGCGGTTTTTTCTTCAATACCCACACCTCCTCGTTCATAAGGTAATACGAGTGATTTAATAAACGCATCCCTATCTATCTTCCCCGCAATAAAGTATTGAACTGCTTTCTCCATACGTACCAACTGGTCAAAAGTGTAGTCCTGCGTGAGATAGTTCACCAGACTTTTTACACGCAAAGACTCCACCGAGTCATAGGGGAAGAGTCGTGCAAGCTGCTCCAACTCAGTCACAATGGTCTCCCCTTCTTGGACCGGCTTGATTTGTTTTCGTTGTGGATTTACAACCTCGCGGACGATGCGACCATCCTTTAGGTAGTACACACGATGTGCATACGATAAGTGAGCGGCGTTGTGCGACACCATGATGATGGTGCGTCTGTCAAAGGTATTGATTTCATCTATCTTATCCATCACCTGTTGCGTGGAAACGGAGTCCAGGTTGCCGGTCGGCTCATCGGCAAGGAGAATTTTGGGATCATTCACCATAGATCGGGCCACTGATACACGCTGCTGCTGACCTCCGGAAAGCATGGGGGTTATTTTATGTGACACCATGCCCACACCAAACCTATCCAATAATGCTTGCGCGCGGCGATTGCGTGTTGCTTTATCTTTGTTGGCAAAAATCATCGGCAGAGCAACGTTGTCCAATACGGTAAGCGAAGGAATCAAGTTAAATTGCTGAAAAATAATCCCCATCACAAAGCGCTGAAAATAGACGCGTTCTTCAATTGGGAGATTATATATATCCTCTCCACCAATCAACAAAGTGCCCCCCGCAGGGGGTAGCGATCCCTGTATTGCATACATCAGCGTTGATTTCCCCGAACCTGAAGCACCAAAAAGGATAATATATTCACCTTCATAAATATCGGTGCTTGCTCCGGCAAGCGCCTTGAACTCATTGCTTTTGCCTTTGTTATAAATAATCTCAAGATCACGAGCAATGATGAGTGGTTTTGCCATATAAAATGCACACGGTCCTATCCCGTTTTTACAATTAAAGCACGAAGCTGCATCAGATGCCTAACCGTGTATCCACATATACCGCAAATACGAGCTATTCAATAGTCTATGCACTCTCCTTGTATGCCGCCTATCTACACTATGGTGGCACAGGTCCACTACAGCTCTCAAGTGTTCTCTGTTTTGTTGCGATATATTGAACTAACGGAAGAAGTATTACTGGATGAACATACCATGGTATGTTCATCCACTTAGAGTTCAATCTAAGGTGCCACTCAATACCGGTGAAGTAAGTGAGTACGGTATCTCTTACATAGTTTTTGCCATTATTTCGATATATCGTAACAATTTACAGTCGCTATACCCCGGGTACATGATTTTTATTACGATACATGACAACAAAATTACAACCTACAGTATACCTAGGTCATTCGATGACCTAGGTTGGAAACAAATGTCTGCAGCGCCGAGATGGTATAGGGTAAAAGTATACGGATGTGCTTTTCCGTTTTATATTGCGATATATCGAAACAAACCGCAAACTTTATATCTCAGGGTACCCATCAGCAGTACGATATATCGTAGTCCCCCACATCCTTTGGGTACACATATTCTTATTGCGATATATCGAAACAAAACCATAAAGTAAAGAAAACCTGCATACGGCAATGAACATACGTTGCACATACCATTATTAGAACCTCGGTCATCGAATGACCTAGGTTTTGCTCTTCTTGCAGAGAGTGTTTTACCTCACATCGGGCGTCGCCTTCTTACAGGAACGGTACAGGTTGCCGCTATTTTATTTCCCTTCGGTCATAAAATAGCAGGCAACCTCTTGCGAAAGTCCCCCGGACTTTCTCACGATGCAGGAACGGAATAAAAAGTCCAGCGGGACAAAGCGTTTTAAGTGGTAAAGCGGATTCGCTTCCCTGCTTACAGCAGCAGTACACCTTGTCAGTATTTCTGTTCGCAAGCTCCAGAAATACTAGTCAAGGTCTTGCGAAGCTCCAAGTATTCGCTTCTCACCTCGCCCTGGTTCGTCGCCAGCTCCTCACATCGGGCGTCGCTACTCTCGTAGCGAACGGATAAAAACGTCCTCAAGGACGTTTTTATCCAGTGATGTTTTTGATCCAGCCGAAGGTTGATTGGAAGTTCTCAAGAATCAAATCAATAATGCTTTTTTCTTGAATCGGTGTAAACAGCACAAAGTCTTCCGACTGCACCTCATTTCCCGCTTCATCCTGACAATTTAACCAAAACTGATATACCGTCGCAGGGGCAAAATCGGTAATGACTTCTACATGTTGTTCTGTGTAACTCACCGTTTCCGCTTCAACGGTTACAGGTTCCGCACCTCCCACCACTCCTTCGGTATAAGTGAGTGTGCAGTACGCCGGCTCATCAGTTCGCCACTCAACAATACTCTGGATACGCGAGGTACTTCCGGGAAACAGTGTAGACTCGTTGGTAACATTTGAAATGATCGGCGGGGCCGTATCTTTTACAGTAATAAAGGTAATCGGTTGACTCTTTACGCGATCACCACCTGCATTTTCAGCGATTACAAACGCCACATACCTGGTTCCCAGGGTTAAGTCGGCAATACGCATCTGATGCGTGGTTGCCAGTGTCGGTCTTCCCTTTGAGTTTTGTTCACCGGTGGTGAGATCCTGGTACTCAACCAGTGCTTTTGCCGGTACGGTGGTATCCCATGCAAGTGTCGCCGCGTTCTCCTCCACCTTCACTACTCGCAAGTTCCGAATGTTTGGAGCAGCCGCCTTCGTCTTGAAGGTATAGTTTAATGACTCACCGGTTATACCCGCGGCATCGGTTGATTGGACTTTGAAATTGTACTCGGTAAACGGCTCCAATCCGATAAGCTGTACCTTGTGCTGAGTGGTGTTTCCTTCTGTACTTGATTGTGAATACAGATAATTCCCGGGGGTATACTGACTACTCGGTGAGAATAGCACTGTGGAGTTTGATTCGCGGTCCGTTGTCCATTCCACCAGTGCTGTTGTCGTTTCCGGCGTAACCGTTGGGGGTCCCACAATAGTCAGTGCATCAGTGATTCCTTGAATGCTCTCAATGGTAACATCAAGTATCTCCTGCAACTGTTCCACTTGTGTAATTTGTTGTATCTCTTCAATGATTTCCCGCACGGTCGTGTCAGACGGTGTACTCGTTTGTACTGTTGTTTCGCTACTGTCACCTGCACCCGCCCCTTGTCCGTCACCTTGTGCGTTCGCCTCACCTTGCCCATCTTGATTGTCCGGCACGTTCCCCGTTTGCACTTTATAATCCGCAGAAATGCCTTGATTTCCCTCCGCGTCTGCGGATACAACCCGGAAATAGTACACCCTGTTAGGTTCTAAATCATCAAGTGTGACGGAATGCTCTACCCTATTTGCCTCTGGGATACGCACAATACCATAGTCGGGCTTAAGACCATAGTTGACCAAAGAATCTGCATTTTCATCAGTTTCCCATGTGATGGTGATAGACGTTTCGGAGTTTTGAATCACCTGCACGTTGTCTATGGTAGGCGGTGTGGTATCACTTGAGGCATAGGCAAAAGACGATACGTATAAAACGCTGAAAAGAATACCCAACAACTTGGTCTTCATACACTGCATGATAGCACCTCTGCGTTTTTCATTATCTGCACTAATACACACCCCAAACCACTACCACGATGTATCGCCGATAGCGTAGAAGGTATTACTGCCGCTATGTGGAGCGCTGGCGACACCGAACGGTACTGCAATGCCCCAATAAATCTCATCGGCAACCGGTGGGGTGGTTGTACTTGGTTTTGAAAGATCCACTTCCAAGTTTACCGACGTAGTGGACAGTGTCAGACAAACGGTACAGGTGCTGTAGTTAAATGTAGTTGTGGCAAAAATCTGCTTCGTCACCGGAATGGTGGAGTTGTAGCCATCGGTAAGATCACTTCCGACTATTTGTACATCAATTGCATCATTCCCTATGTTTTCCACGGTGGTGGTTGCCGCATTTGAGCCGGTGTCGGTATTGGGTGCAAGTGCACCGTAGTCAATGGTGTTAGTGACTTCCAAGGCACGCAATGTCAGCACATCAATGCCGGGACTGGTGTTGAAATCGCTCGCACCGGTAGTATCCGACACCTCCAAGAAAGCGTACCAGAAATTACCTCCATCAGTATCAGTCGGGTCAGCATAGTAGTATATATCGGCATAACAAGAGAGTGTACAGCTATTACCCGAACATGCGGTAAAGACACAGTTGGTGTCAGTGGTTTCTATGTAGCAGTCATTGTTATCGGCACTACATGCAGCGGTACTTGATGCGGTATAGAAAGTTGATGTGGCATACTGCAAATCGGCATATCCATTAAGATCAGTCACCGTGGTAGTTGCATAAATGCGCGTGGTAGTCCCTCCAACCAGAGCAATGTCCACTCCTCCGTTGAAGGAAATGGAGCTCATACTTGGAGGGTATGCCAAGTTGTACTCCGCAACAGCTGTATATGAATCCAGAGGTGTGCCGTTATTGGATACACGCAGACAGTACGCATCACTTGCGGCATTAACTGTCGCTGAAATAGCATACTCTAACTCTGTATACTCGTTTTGGGAGATATTCATTGCAGTTGTGGTGGCACTTGGATCCTCTACCGCATAACCGTATACATAGTTTCCTGACGTCTTCTCAAACAAATCGGCAATGAGTGTCTGATCAGTGTAATAGGTGCTTGTCGCCATACACAATCCACTGGAACCACAGTTATCATAAGTCGGCACAGGAGTATAATTTGCAGAAGAAACAGATTCACAACTAGGCGCATTTCCCTTGTCGGCAAACTCAAGCTGGAACACCTGATCAGTGATTGCCAAGCCGGTATTTTCTATTGAAAATCTTACGCGAGCTATATCTCCTGCAAAAAATCCGTCAGACACTGTGTCAAGTGGCACATTCCACGTTGCTCCCCCCGACACCTGTTCCGCACCGAAGGTTACTTTTGGCGCCGTATTCACACGATAACGAGACACAATACTGTCCCAACCACCATACTGACCCCAGTAAGTAAATCCATATCCTCCTGATGTGTAGGTACCATCTGATGCGGATGTTGTCGCAACCAAAGTACCATCTTCCGTGTAAAGCGATACATCTATGGTATTGTCTGTTTGCCAATCCACTTCCACTTCATACCAACCTGTTGTATATGTCACGGTACTGCTGGCAAGCACCACTACCGACCCGTAGCTATCGGTACTCTCCACATTTTTCGCCAAGGAGATACGGTCGGTGCCGAACAGCTCAAGACAGACACCATAGTTGGTATTACCGGTTACCGATTGCACTCCAAACAGTGTACAAGCTTCATCGGAAGCTCCTGATGCTGTATCCACATACTGCATCCACCGTATGATCTCACCTTGGCTTACCGTTTGATCAGTACGACCAATACCGTCCGTTGCCCTACTTGCTTCGTTACCGGTGGTGTCCAAACCATTTGCTCCACCGTAGGCAAAGGATCCGTCAACAGTAAATAGGTTTGTATCTCCACTGTACTCAGCTATGTCACCGTCCTCAAAATCATCTACTGCCACAAAGACTGCACTGCTTGAAGCGGTAGAGGTTGCGGTCACATTGCCGTAGTACATATAGTAGTCATTTGCGTCACTTGCCGGTAAATCGGTTACCAACAGCCATACCAGAGCATTGTTGCTTGCCACATATCTTTCTATCCAATACGGAATCTCCGTCACACCATCATTTTTGGTAAATCGCAGATCATCAAAGTCAGCCTGCATGTCGGCATCATAGGTAACCGTTATCTTTACCGAAGTGGTGGCATAGGTTTGCGCATCCTGATTGGTAATACGTACTCGCTTCCGCTTGCTCCAGTTTGTATTGAACCACTCGCTGTCAGGCACACCCAGTCCACCGTCATCATTTCTCCAGCGGTAGTGGGTTTGCTCAACCAGCAAACAGGCGCTATCGTCCCATCGTATGGAGCCACAGTCGGAAACTCCGTCGTTATCAAACGATTCACCGTCCAAGTCACCATAAGAATTTAAGAAACGCCATGAGCTGCTGGTTGTACCATTGGTGACCGATACGTTATAACCGGTGATGGTACTGGATGCGGAAAATCCAACAGAACTGAATATCTTTGAAGCATTCGCATTAAGTGCTTCGGCGGTGACCGAAAGTGAGCTTCCGGAGCTGGTGGTGAGCAAGAAGGATCCGTTTGACAGATCGGTAATGGTTGGCGTACCGCTTATCTGCAAACCGTTTATATCAGTGTTAGAAAGACTATAGTAGGAGGCATTTAAGGTACCTGATGCAACCGCAAATGCAAAACTGTCCGAAGGATTTATTGCAGTGATAGTGGTTGTTGCCCCAGCCTGTCCCAGAATATTGAGAGTACCACCGTCTACTGTCGTAGTTGCGTTGTTATCTATATATACCTGTACCGCGCGGGCTGAAGCCCCCAGCGCCGTTCCGTCAAAATCGGTATCATAGCTCCAATACTCAGTTGAGGTAGATATGCGGAAGTCCCCATAGATATAGAGGTTTCCCGATACTCCTGCATGGTCTTGTGAGTAGTATGACGAAGAAGTGGCGAGTGTCAGCGTATTGATAGAAGTATCCCATGAACGGATGTCAGTGTTTTCATCAATCACCACCGTATCATAAACGTCACCTCCTGCGGTACGAGAGTTTATTTCGTACGTAGTTCCGGAAATCAGTTTCAGTGTAGAGCCGGTCCAGGTAGTTGCCGCACCGCCTACACTGTTGGTAAAGACATTTCCTACGGTCAGCGTCTGCCCGCCGGCAAGAGTGAAGGCACTTGCTGACGACAATGTGAAATTATTGGTTGTGGTGGCACCTTGCAATGTCCACCCTCCTGAAGCGCTACCAAACAGCACATTGTAGAAGACGTTATTGCCGATGTCTATAGTTTCGCCTACGTCCGCGGAATTGAAGAGTATGGTGCCTGAAGCGGTTTGCAGCACACCTCCGGTCGCATCAAGAGAACCGCCAATTGACAATGTGTTGGTTGCAACCGCCAAGGTACCGCTGGCAACTGTGAGATCGCCAAGCAGTGATGCGCTGCCATCAGTCATTGTGGTGCTTGCGCCTCCCGTTATGGTAAGACTAAATAAGTCATTGCCGGAAAGTGTTAATTGCACCTCGCCGGAGGTCTTTGTTAGTTTGAGTAATCCATTGTTGTGCACAATCGTTGCGTTGTTTTCAAAATTACCATCTATGGCAAAGGTGTCGCTCGGCAATGTGAGAGTACCGGAATCAACGATGACACTTCCCGTGCTGGTTGCGTTTGTATCCCCAAAGGTCCACGCACCTCCCGATCCATTGAAGCGCATATTATGTGCACTGGATCCGCCAAGTGTAATTACATTTCCCGAAGAGGTCGCAGTAAAGTATAGCAGTCCCCCGTTTGCATTAAATGCACCTCCGGTATTGGTAAAAGATCCCGCAATGGTACTGGTTGCACTTGGCAACGTAAGTGCTCCATTACTTATGGAAACACTACCATCTGCGGTAAATGTGGTGTCCGTGACCGTCCAGCTTCCACTACCGGTAAACGCCACGTTATACAGCGCCTGATTGTTTATATCTATGGTTCTTGCAGCGGCATTGGTGGTGAATGTTGTAGTTCCCTGTGCCGGAATGAAGGTTGCTCCCGTTCCCAAGATAAGTGACCCACCAATGCTATGATTTTCCGTACCCGCAGCGGTAAATGTCGCACCATTATACAACTCCAAGCTGCCGTCATAGGATGCGCCTGTACCTCCTCCGGAGACGGTTACCTCACCACCCGGTGCAAACTCTTTATTGGTCCAGACGATGAGTTTGGTGTTTGCCGGCAGCGTCAAGGTATCCGGGGTGCCCGTGACTGCGGTAAACGGTATATCCGTATCATCACTGGAATCCCACACCGTCATATCAGCAATGGTAATTGGGTCCGTTCCCTCATGACGCACAATGACACGGTTTTCATACAAGTCCATATCACTAATGGATGAAATAGGATCTATGGACACCGTTGCGGCTTTCGCCGTTTCCCCACTAATGTATAGTGTAAGCGTATCGTTTGCACTAAAGGTAACATTGTTGATGCTATAGGCACCGGTTGCTGCACTACAAGTGGTACTTGCGGTTGTAAGCCCGGCAACACGCAAGAGTATGTTTGGAGTCACATCATCACATACGGCAGAAACGGTGGTTCCTTCATCGCTATAGACATTTCCGGAAATGGTAATCAGTGCCGCAGAGTCATCCCAGACAATATAACCGGGGTCTCCGCCGGGATCATTATCATAACTTTCACCCGCAAGCGATCCGCTGTTGTTGGTATAACGCCATGAACTGACGGTGGTACCTGTTGCGGTGACATTTACCGCTCCGGTCACCCCACCTGCAGCGACAAATGAATTGTTCGTGAAGTTACGTGCCGGACTGGCATCAATTGCCGTACCGCCGACGGTGATGGCACTTGCCGAGTTCTGCTCCACCAGCAGGTCAGTAAAAGAGAAATCTTGCACGGTCGGGGTACCGGTAAAGACCACGCCATTACTATCAATATCACGCACTTTTGCATACTTCCAATCTACCGTGGAGGTACCGCTGAAGGTCAAGCTATAAGTCCCTAGTCCTTGGTTTTGCAAGGTAGTCGTTGCAGTTGATGTCCCCAGGAGGGTTAACCCACCTGCAGTATATTTAGCACTTGCGCCCGAGGCAAAGAATATTTGTGCCTGACGCTCAGACCCCCCGGAAAGATCACTACCATCAAAATCAGTTGCGTAGCTCCAGTAATCGGTTTTTTCATCTTGTATATAATCTCCAAAGATATACAGCGCACCGTCACTGTTTGCGTGATCCATTGAGTAAATAGACCCGTTTGTCTGTGTGGTATATGTTGTTGCCTCCGAGTTCCACATGCGTATATGCGTACCTGAGACAACACTTAACTCATTATAAATGTCTGACGTAGTAGAGGCGTTTATGGTAAACGATCCGGAGCCAAACAGATGAAGCGTAGAACCGGTCCATGTGGTAGATGCACCACCTGCTGCATTGGTGAAGGTGCCTCCGACAGCCAGACGTGTCCCACTCGCAACTGTGAAGTTGGATGTGCTTGCAAGGTTCCAGTTGCCACTTGAGGTCGCATGCTCCGTTACCGTCCCCGCACCTGTTCCGATCACGTTCACGTTTGCAAATGCGGAAGTTCCCGCTGCGATTGAGAATGCGTCAGTACTGTCAAAGGTCACCGTTCCCGCAGAAGGAGTGAAGGTGCCATTATTATTCCAACTTCCCGAAACCGTCAGTGTTGCGGTATCACTGCCTATGAGTGTGGCATTCTGTGCAATTATCACATCTCCACCCACCTCGGTATTTGGATCGTTTGTATCCAGTGTAAAAGTAGTTGTGCCCGCTCCCCCCACAGTCAAATCGCGCAGTACCTGCAATCCAATGGCAGGGGCCGTAATAGTTGGTGAACCTGACGGAGTGTTTATACGCAAGTTGTAGTATGTGGTATTCAAGACAGTTGCATCTGCAGTACCTCCATACTGTACGGTACTGGTTGCTTCGTTAAAGGTACCATTCTCTACAAAGACATCTCCTGCACCGGTTAAGTTCCAAACCGCACCGGATGCTTCCACAAAGTGTCCGGTACCTATCGTAAACACTCCCGCAACCGTGGTAGTAGCATTACTTGCTTTTGTGGTAGTACCTATCACCGAACCGTTGCCAAGCGTTAAGTTGTTGAATGTCCAAGGCAAGCTTCCACCAAGCGTATTTGTGCCCTCTATGATAACCGTTCCACCACCCATGGAAATACTTCCATCACCATATATTGATCCATTGGGAACAGTCACGTTGCCGGTACCGGTAACCGTACCGGTAGCGACATACATGTCGCTGTTGATAATCAGGTCACTGTTAATATTCCATCCGCCACCCGTACCGACAAACTGCAGTTCATTGAAGGTGATGGTGGAGCCGCTGTTGATAGACTTCCCACTTGTGGTTGCGGTCATTTGCACTGTTGATGATGCGGGGATAAATGTTGCAGAAGTATCCAACAAAAGTGAGCCTCCCACAGAGTAGGTGGTGGTACCGGAACCGGTAAATGTCGCTGCATTGCCAAGATGCAGGGTGCCGTCATAGACCTGGCCGCTACCTCCGGACTGCAACGTCACCGTACCTGCCGGCGTAAAGGTGCTTGAAGCAAACACATACAGCTCTGCATCAGGACGCACGATCAACGTATCCACCGTGCCCGTAGCGGCACTGAAGCGAAGATCGCTGTCGTCTGATTCATCATATACTGCCATATCCGCAATAGTGAGTGGTGCATTGTCCTCATGGCGCGTGATGACGCGATTTGCATAGATATCCATATTGGTGATTGAGGCGCTTGGTGTTTTGGTAATAACGCTACCTGGAGTTCCACCATTCGTATCCAAGTACACTACTATGTTGGGATCTCCAACATAGGTAACATTTGAAAAGGTGTAACTACCATCTATACCACTGCAAGGAACACTGTTTGTGTACGTCCCCCCATCCACTACCACGCGCACCACGTTACTTACTCCGTCACACACCGGTGTTCCAAGTGGTGTGACACCGTCATCGGCATACACAGTACCGGAAATATCGATCACATAACTACTGTCGTCCCAACGAATGGATCCTGGATCTCCGTCCGCGTTATCATACGCTTCACCGTAGCGATCTCCGGAACCGTCACGGAACCACCAATAGGAAGATGGACTGCCACTGAGTGTCACGTTCACATTACCACCGGCGCTTACGAAGTTGGTGTTGAAGAACTGTGATGCAGGATTGGTGTCTATGGTTGATGCATCCACAGTGATCGCTGCCACACCCGTACCGATGGTAAACAGCGCATTATCAAAAGAGGTTACCGTTGATGATGCGCTGAGGTTAAACCCTGCGACATCGGTGCCGGCTACTTCAAAGTAGGATGCGGTCACAGTTGCTGTTTGTGCAGTAAGTGTAAATGTTCCGGAGAGTGCATCAATGGTGGTACTTGCCGTTGAACTCCCAACGATTTGCAACACAGAAGAACTCGCCGTCACCGATGCGCCTCCCGCAACACGAACATTCACCTGTCGGGAAGTCGTGGCTGAAAGTGAGGTTCCATCAAAGTCAGTTGCGTAACTCCAGTACTCGGTGCCACTTGTACGTATATAGTCACCAAATATATACAACGACCCATCAACACCATTGTGATCCTGAGAGTAGATAGAGGAGGTATCGTTGGTCAAATAGACTGTTGAAGTAGAGTTCCAGAGCGCAATGTCAGTATCACCGGTGAGTAACAGTGTGTCGTAACTGTCGCCTCTGTCTGTTTTTTCATTTACCGCATAGTCTGTTCCCGAGGAAAGCTTCAATACGGACCCTGCCCAGGTGGTACGTGCTCCTCCAACCGAGTTACGGAATGTCCCTAAAGATTCCAACACTACTCCATTTGCAACTGTAAATGAACCAGCAGTGGTCAGATTTACTGCAACAGTAGCAGTCGCGTTTTCCACAATAGTAAAGTCTCCCAAACTAGAGTCGAACTGTAGTGTTGCAAACGAGGAAGAACCTGCGGCAATGGTTTCAGAACCGGCTACTGAGTTAAACAATACCGTTCCTCCATTTGCATTAAACAGAGCATTATTATCAAAAGATCCACCGACAAACAAGGTGCCGGCAGGAGCAACAGTTTCGCCGCTTTCCAGTACCACATTACCTTCAACTATCACATTTGTGTCGCTAAAACTGCGCACAAAAGCAGACTCTGTTGTACTGATATTATAGAAATCAGTAGTGGTTGCCTGATTGATAAACTCTGCTGCAATCCAGGCATCACTTCGTGCCACACTGGACATACGCACCTCATCCAACTCACCGGTAAAGAACGATGCTGGGGACGTGTCACCCCGTGCCGCAAACAGTAATCTGCTTGTATTACTCCCTATGGATCCTGTAAGTGCACCAATATATACCGGTGAGCCATCTTTGTACATACGCTGATTCAGCTGATCATACGTAACTACACCGTAGGACCATTGCCCAACAGATATAGGGTAACTGGAACCACCCGTCCATGACCAATTCGGCTGCCACGCAAAAGTATGTGCCCCACCTCCCGCGGATGCCTCGTAAAGATTTTCCTTATTATAGAGAATTGATGCATTTAACGTACCTACAGCATTTGGCTTAAACCAAGTAGATATGGTCCAATTGCTTGATCCTGGGTTTAGCACATCTCCGAGATCTATGTAATCATTTCCGTCAAACTGTTGCGCATATCCTCGTGGAGAAGTGGTTGCAATAGGTGTCGCTGATCCCGCACCTTTAATTCCCGTATAACCTCCAGCGGTACTATCAGTAATAGTGTTACCGCTTGCATCTTGCATATGCCACACTCCTGCAAAATTATTAGTCCAAACATTTTGTGATCCATACGTCGAAGCCGGATCATAGTCAGTTGCTGATGAATTACCATAGTAAACGTAAAATGTTGTGTTGGTAGTACTGGAAAGTGTGTTAGCTTTGAAATAGAGCTCACCTCTTCCCGTAGTGGTATCCACAAATACCACCTCACGAGGTATTTCCGTCAACCCATCACCCTGAGTGACACGAATATCACCCCCATCACTGCGTACATTGTTGAAAAATGCACTACCCAAATCTGATAAGTCAACATACACAGGAAAATCCGTTAACGTGGCATCTACCGACGCTGCCAAAATGGTAATTGCCTTACGATATCGCCAATTGTTGTTGTACCATCCTCCTGCGTTACCTCCTGCACGTATACGAATGTCATTAAATCTAGAATTATTTGCAACCACAGTATTTGCGTCTTCAATCAACAACACCACTTCACCATTATTATGCACAAACGAACCCGATCCGGTTACACTAAACAAACCGCCTACCGTCAGTTGACCCGATGGAAGGGTCACATTTCCATTTTCAATTAGAAAATCTTTAGTTGTACTTGCTCGAGCATCTACAAAGGTCCATGACCCCGAACCGGTAAAACGAACGGAATACAGTGCATTCAAAAAGGAACTACCATTTAATTGTACGGTTTCAGCAGCGCTACTCGTAAAGCGCACCTCACCGTTATTGTGTGCAAACACTCCTCCGGTATTGAGGAAGGATCCTACAATAGTGGTGGTTCCCGATGGTAGAGTCACTGTTCCGGTTGCGATAGTAAAGTCCCCCAGTATGGACACCGACTGCTGATTAAAGGATACGGCACCATTGCCGGTTGTGGAGGCGGTCAAATTGTATAAATCGGATGCACCGGTAGTAATAACCGAGTTAGTACCATCTCCTTCAATTACCAAAGTACCGGTCTGTGGTGCGAAGATATTATTGTTGGTGAAATTACCTGAGAGGTAGAGTGTATTTGCACCTCCGGCATCCAGTGTATTTCCCGCTTTTATCTCCGCACTTTCGGCGCGCACGTCTGAAGACATACTTACGGTCAGAACACTTCCATCCAGTATCACTTTTCCGATATTTTGCGGCGTACTGTTACTGTCAGACCAATACACAGTACCTGCACCATCAAACGTGGTAGTAGCACTTCCCACCCAGAATCCAGAAGCACCGGTAGTGACACTCCCCGCCACATTGATGGTGGAGGACGAGCGATCCAAGGTGCCATAAGTGACCGTCAGGTCACCATTGATATCGTATGTACTATTGGTCATCCATGTTGCTGATCCGGATGTTTCACCAAACGTGACATTATTAAAGGTAAGTATATTTGAAGAATCACTGAGCCATTGTGTTGTACTGGTGGCAGTGAAAATCACTGTTGAGGTATCAGGTGATAGAGAACCGGTATTTGTCCAATCACCGGAAACTTTCAGAGTATTACCGTCCAACTCAACCGTACCTTCGTTAATAAAATCATTGGTGGTAATCACCTCGGCAGTGCTGGAAGCGGGGATGAACACATTGCCCGCACCTATATACAGGCTTGCATTATCACAACCGGAAATGGCACAAACGTTGAGATTGTTGCCGGCATCAACATCAAAGAATATATCTTCATTTCCGGAAACACTATTGTCGTACGCGGCAAGCAGCGCATTGGTGGTGGTTGCCGTCTCGTCAGCGGAAATGGTCAGATGCTGCTCAACCAGCTCAACATTGGTCATATCGCCCACGCCGTCATATACAAAGATACTCACCGCCTCGTTTGGATCATTAGCGCCATCTATCCACACGGTAATCACGTCCCCATTGAAGGCGGTCACATTTGATATAGACCACGTACCGTCCGCGGCAATAGTGCCGGTGTTGGTACCCAACGTACCATTCACCGCGTAGCGCACCGTTCCCGAGGTGACGTTGGTGCTGCGATCGTAGGCCTTGGCGGTACCGGACAAAGTAACTCCTTCAGACCACTCAACCGACCAATCATGCAGCTCCGGACAGCTGGATCCATCACAAGTAAGGGTACCTAGTAGGCGAATGGTGCTGTAGGTACCCACATCCACGGTGGTCAGATCTATAGGTGAAGCGGTATTCCCGGTACTATTACCGGATATTTGAGAATCAGGAATGAGCGCCCACGAAGAGGTGCTCGTTAGATACTGCACCTGTATGGAGGTGGTGCTGACACCGGGGCTGGTGTGCGAAAAGAGTACTCTTTCAAACTTTGGTCCGCTACCATCACTGAAGTAGATCGGCTCACTGGCAACGGTTCCAGACAGGTTCGTTGTGGTGTTATCACGCAGAATCGTTCCAGAGTCCGCCTCAAAAGCAACTGCCGCAGTGATTTCGTTCGTGTGACCATTGGCACCCACACCACCTTCTCCTATTTCCGGATAAAAATCTGTTGCGGTACCGGGTGTTGCAGTTTCTATAAATGCAAAACCTCCATCTCCACCATCCTCCCCTATGTTGTTCACAACAATAACAGGAGGAGCAATAGTGAAGGTTGTGTTATTAAACGGTTGCGCAATTGCCGTACTATTTACCGCATCAGCGGTTCGCAGGAAGTCAAACTTCACCCCATTATTGGTACCGGTTGCGACGTCCATTGCAATATAGTCAATATCTTCCGGCTCGTGGATTGCACTCTCAAAAGAGCGCGCAAGTGAGAATCCCGCACCACTTGCCGTAGGCTCAAGACGTCGATCAGTTCCATCATCCGTATGCGTGAAGACCCATGTCGGATCATTATCAGATGATACGGTAGCCAATACCGCAGGTGCCGCAGTGAACGCAGGCACAAAGGAAACAGGAATACTGCCGGTTGTAGTATACGTGCGCGCCTTCACATCAGATACATCCTCAACTGTCCCCGCAATAATACGCGTACCTGATCCGCCATCCAAAATGATCCAATCTCCCGCTTCCATAACCATGTAATCAACAATAGTTGTGCCGCCTGCAAATGCATTGGTGTAATCATCAACCTTGATCTCAAATGAGTTACTCGTCTTGTTTCTCACACGAACCGTACGTTCCGGCTGTGGGTTACCGCTATAACGTGCCGAAGCAACCACAACCATATTATTGTAGGTGTTTTGTGTGTTGATGGTAAGCCAGTTGTTGTCGGTTGTTGTGGCGCGCCCATATTCACCCACCACGTCATTGATTTCAACAGAACCGGATGTTGACGCTTTCAGACCGTTTAAGGTTCCCCGTTCAAACTGCTCTTTGGTGGTTTGGAACCAAGTGGAAACCACGGTGGTGGAACTTGCAGTGAATGCATCTGGTTCCGACCATGGAGACCATGAATTTGAACCGTTTGGATCCTTAGCACGCACCCGCCACCAGTAAGTTGCATTGTCGGTTAAAGCGGAACCTCCCGGTACAGTATAAGAAATCGTATCACCGGAATTAAACGGTCCGGTATCAGAAGGTGTAGTCACATTAGCCCAATTTGCCGGGGTGGTTGTTGAATTTATCGTGGTACTGCTGACAAAGCTATAGTCTGTACTGTAAGAAATCTCATACTCCAAGTCATCCGATTGTGGATCAGTGGTACTAAAGGTGAAAGTCGGGGTTAGATCTGCAGTTTTTTCATTATCAAACGGGTCGCCCAATGTCGGCGTATTGACCCGCTGACCCCATGTAACGGTTATGTCCTCAATTGACAAAGTAGTCCCGGTCAGAGTAGCGACAATGCGTATCTGATTATAGGTATCCGTATCCAATCCTAAAATATTGATAGGTGAGGTGCTGGTACCGACACTGTTGTCCGGAATTTCAGAATCGGGAACCAGCTTCCATGAACTTCCGCTGAGATACTCAACCTGATAAACAATACTACCCGATGTCTCCGTATCATTCCATGAAATGGTACCCCACGCATTCCCCACCGTACCGTCATCAAAATCAATTGCGGTAGTTGTCAATGTCGCGGGACTGTTTACCAGAGAAACACCTCCGGTGGAAGTTGCCAGATCAACTAGAGTATCAGTACTAAATTGATCTCCTGTTGTTTGGAACCATTCCGTCTCCACAACAGATGCATCTATGGTAAAGCTGCGTGGTACTGACCACTCACCATTAGTGTTAGATCCATTTGGATCCTTACCTCGCACGCGCCACCAGTAGGTTGTGCTTGCCGCTAATGTGATAGGTGAGGTAAAGCGAATACGTGCACCACTGTTAAACGGAGCCTTATCCGAAGGGGTGTTGAGATTTTCAAAATCCAGATAGTTCGTTTCAGAATTTCTATCAACCTCAGGTGAAGAGAAATCGCGATTATTATCAATTTGAACCTGATAGTTAATCTCATCACCTGCAGCATCTATTGCAGTGAACTCCAACACGGGGGTGGAAGTTGGTGTACGTTCATTGTCAAAGAATACCAAAGCGTTTGGTTGAAGAGGGGGTCCAGCGGTGTATAGCTGCGGATAAGTTGTATAGGTAACCAGCTCCTGTCCCGATTCACGCACCATTCTAAAACAGTAATTTGTGTTTACCTGAGCTTGTTTTGATTGCAACACCCAATCCCACTCGGCAACATCACCCGGGTATACGGTATTTGGGTTCCTGCTGGAGAGGTTTTCTTCTTCGTAGGTGGCAAACACAGTACTTGAAGCCAGGGTAGTAGATGCAAGAGTTGAACCATCAGAAACTGCAGAGTTGTTATAGCCGGTAAAGGCAGCGGTAGTACTACCTATGGTACCTACATCATACCAAGCATTGGTGCTCGCAGTGCAGCTATCGCTGGCTGTGTATTGCAGTTTGAAAGCGGATGTAGATGCGGTGCCTGTTGATACATTCGCCTCAAGGTTAATACGAAGACGGAATACCTCCTCATCTTTTACCGCACCTTGTCCGGTAATAGGAACCCCTTCTGTAGCATATGCACCTTCTCCCAACGGCCAAGAGCTGGTTGGAGTTTGTGCGTTTACATTTTGATACCACCCATAAGACAGCTGGTTATACTGCGCATCAATCGTAACCTCTTGTGCTCCAAAGGAAGTGGAAATGGGGTAACGTAATAATTTTCGCGCTTGAACTGCACCCCATATATTTGTCTCATCGTTGTCTTCAACATCATCTTCATAAATCACATAAAACGGCACACCATTGGTGGAAACGATTTTATGTCCTGCTGTAAATGCCAGTGCGTCTCCATTGCCTCCGTTTGAAAAATACGCTTTGCCTGGGAAGTTGCCAGAAGGGGTACATGTCGCAGCTTCTACCGTCGTACCACTGTTCGTCTGCACTTCCACAAAGCTTTCCCCAAAACGAGGCGAACACACCACTGCCACATACGCAGCAGCAGTGGAAAGGAAATACTCGGTGGCAAACTCTTTTTGAGGAAGAAACACCGTTGACTCAACACCATCACTATCTGCTTGCTGAATTGCTGAAAAAGGATAGAGCGCACCGGAAAAACGCACCGCATCCCCCGTCCCTTCACTTCCTTGAGTACAATCGTTTACCCCCTGCGTTTCACCACGAAGTACTCCACTCACCGTGGCTGAACTTTCGTCTGAACAATATACCGTGGGGTCCGGATTACTGGTGAGTGTTGTCACCTGTGTATTATTTGAGTCCACCCCAAATAGATCCTCCCTGGTTGCAGGGTATGAGACAAAACTGTCCCGATTACCAACTTCCCGATGATATACCAGTATCGGCTCGGTTGCTTCAATAATGACTGCATTCGTACCGGCAGCATCTGTATTTGATACTTGCACAGAACCCGTGGCGACCGTAAAAGTTTCATCGGGGGTGGCACTACTACCCACATATGTATTAACAAAACTGCTGGCTACCGGAGACACAATGAAGTATTGCGAAGTGTTACGATTCGTTGGTACACCAAAAGATGTGGAGGCAAAGGAAATCGGCAATATCGTATCTGCAGCAGTGTCATTTATGGTCAGTGAC
The DNA here is from genome assembly GCA_015485575.1 of Patescibacteria group bacterium. GTDB lineage: Bacteria > Patescibacteriota > Minisyncoccia > Phycocordibacterales > UBA918 > OLB19. The sequence goes on from WFTF01000006.1 coordinate 24,345, forward strand.
ACGGGTCCCAAAATGCTAATGGTGGAACTGCCACTATAGCCCGTAAATGATGTCTTTTCCCCTTTGTTCAAACTGACAGGTGTTCCATTGTCTAATTGAACGATATTATTATCTATCAAACTATAGACCTCAATTGCCCCTGTTGAAACAGTGTCTCCCACATAAAAGATAGGAGTGGTCGTGCTATAGGTAAAAGTGGCAAACTCATCACTCGCAGAGGTAGCTCCACTGTTACCGTAGTACATGTAAATGGTCGTAGTAGTTGCTGCGGGAATACTATCAACCTGTATCCATATATCCGCTTCCTGTGCTACGCTATCAAAGTATTGCAACCAAAAATCAAGCTCGGTATATTGAGTGGGTTGTATCACCTCCACAGATGAAGTTGCGTAAAAAGTCGTTGGAGTATTCTGATTCGCATAGTTTGCCCCAATCCAATCAGCGCTTCGTGCGACCATTGAGATGCGTATTTCATCAATATCACCCGTAAAGAATGAGTTGGGGTTGGTGTCTCCCCGGGCACCAAAGAGCAGTCGCGAGGAATTACTTCCGATATTTCCCGTTTGGGCGCGATTGTATACCTCACTACCATTCTTGTACATTCTTTGTGTGACTTTATCGTACGTTACCGCTGAGTAATACCAATTATTTACAGAAGTCGTATAGGAGTTTCCTCCAGACCACACCCAATATGGTTGCCAAGCGTAGCGATGTACACCACCTCCAGCTGCAGCTTCGTAGAGATTTTCTTTGTTATACAATATACCTGTGTTTGCGGTACCAACCACTGTTGGCCTATGCCAAGTCTCCACAGTCATACTGTTTGCACCGGGGTCAAGGACATCTCCCAGATCAATATAATCATTACCATCAAAGTTTTGCGCTTTTCCAATACGCCCATCTACAATTTCAGTTGGTTGTGTGGATGCCCCTTTCGTTCCCGTAAAGCCATTTGCGGTACTGTCAGTAATGGTGGTTACAGATGCGTCATTCATATGCCACACCCCTCCAAAACCGTTGGTCCATACATTTTGTGACCCAAACGTATCCGATGGCGCGTACCCCAGAGCACCTTCGTTATCAAAATAAATATAGAAGACACTGTTGGTTCCGACCGGCAAACTCGGCGCTTTGAAGTACAATTCACCAGTCTGTGCAGTAGTATCAATAGATACTAACTCATACGGCACCTCGGTCACCCCATCTCCTGCTGTAATACGTATATCAGCACCCGTACTTTGTACATAGCTAAAGAATTCGTTACCTAAAGTAGAAAGATCTACATACACCGGAAAGTCAGTAAGCGTTGCGGTAATTTGTGACCCTTGGATAGTAATAGGTAAACGCCTATCCCAAGAAGTGTCATACCATGTGCTGCTTGCAATATTTCCTGTAACCTCCGCCACAAAACGTATATCACTGCCGTCACTGTTCACATTTGCCCAGAAATCAGCCATACCGGCACTGCCGAAGCTGACCAGAATTTGCTGCTCGGTCATATCCTCCTTCCCCGCGGTATTGTCAATGGTTAAAGGCATTCTATATTTCCACTGACTTGACC
>WFTF01000007.1 GCA_015485575.1 Patescibacteria group bacterium
GTTGCCGCCGCGTAGTCAAGATATATACGTTTGTTCCGATAAAACCATACCATACCAATTGGCGTCATAATGGCATACTTTGTTCTACAGCTCAATCCGTACCCGCACAACGCAGCCTGATAATTGGTCAATACATATATTGTATGCTACAGTAGCTTCCACTATACCGCCTATTACAATGGGCGTTTTCATTACTTATTAGCAAGCAGCGCAATATCTATGGCAAAAAAGACAAAAACAAGCAGCAATATCGTCAAGCGACCTCCCGTAGTGGTGATTATGGGGCATATTGACCACGGTAAATCAACCCTTCTGGACTATATACGAAACTCAAACGTAGTGGACAAAGAAGCGGGCGGTATCACCCAGCACCTTTCCGCATATGTCGTCGCTCACCGAACAAGCGAAGGTGCGGAAGAAAAAATAACCTTCCTGGACACCCCCGGGCATGCCGCCTTCCAAGAGATGCGCCTGCGAGGTGCTGATGTTGCCGATGTTGCCATATTGATTGTCTCTGCGGAAGACGGGGTCAAGCCGCAAACCCTGGAAGCGCTTGAGAGTATTAAGACTGCGGGCATACCGTATATTGTGGCAATCAATAAAATTGACAAGCCCGGGGCGGATATTCCCAAAACACAGGCAAGTCTGATAGAAAACGAAATATACATTGAAGGTATGGGGGGCGATATTCCATGGGCTGCCATATCCGCCAAAACCGGTGAGGGGGTCAGTGAGCTGCTGGACTTGGTGATTCTATCCGCCGACCTTGCGGAACTCAGTGGTGACACCAACGCTCCCGCGTCAGGCACAATCATAGAAGGTTACATGGATGGCAAACGAGGAGCGACCGCAACGCTGATTATCAAAAATGGCACCTTGAAAACGGGAACATTTGTCGTTGCCGGTGATGCGTATGCACCGGTGCGCATTATGGAAGATTTCCAAGGTAACAGTATCAAAGAAGCGAGCCTTTCGGAGCCGGTAGGTATTGTTGGATTCAACAAAGTGCCTCAAGTCGGCAGTGATTTTATAGCTGTAGCTAACAAAAAAGAAGCGGAGAAACGCGCGTCAGAATACACAACGCAAGATCACACACAAAAATTTGCACACACCGATTTACCTGTCGTGCCAATTTTGATTAAAGCAGACGTGCTGGGCACCATTGATGCCATTAAACACGAACTGGACTCCTTTGAATCTGACCGTATTGCGGTACGGATTATTGAGGCAAACGTAGGTAATGTTACCGCCGCAGATGTACAAAATGTCAGTGCGACAGAAAACGCAATTATTGTCGGTTTCAATGTAAAAGTGGAACGTGCGGCATCAGATTTGGCTGAGCGATTGGGGGTAGAAATAAACACCTTTGACATTATCTACGAGCTCTCACAGTGGCTGGAAACCGCCCTGAAAAACCGCACCCCGAAACGGGAAGAAGAAGTACGAACAGGTCGAGCGAAGATACTGGTCTACTTCAGTACACAAAAAAACATACACGTCCTCGGCGGACGACTTGAAGAGGGGTCACTAAAAGTGGGACAGGTGGTAAAAATTATCCGGCGAGATATTGAAATAGGACGAGGCAAACTCACCAACCTGCAGAGTATGAAGCATGATGTACAGGAAGTAAAAGAAGGAGAATTCGGCATGCAGATTGAATCCAAAACCGAACTCGCTCCCGGTGACTACATTGAGGGCTTTGATGTAGTAATCACCTAAACGGCAAATCGTATGGAAAGCAGACAAACAAAAGTTGCAGCCCTCCTTGCGGAACTTGCAGCAAACTATGTGCAGCAAGAAGCAAATCCCAATCCACTGATTACCATTACTCGCGCGGACATTTCAAAAGATTACAAAAACGCAACCATATACTTCACTACCATCCCCGAAAAGCGACAAGACGACGCGCTGATATTTCTGAAGCGTATCGGTGGTGATATGCGAAAATATGTTATGAAGCACATGCGTATCAAGCACATACCGCATCTTGATTTTATGGTGGACTACGGCGAACGTCACCGCCAAACCATAGACAAACTGGTACAAAAAACCGGTACAGAGTCTACATTTGGCGAAGACACACAAACTCAGTAGTTCATAAGAACCGCCACAAGGCCGGTTTTCTTTGTGCGGAGGACTCGGTCACCTCGCTTGATATTTTGTTCGCACCATGTGCTCCAAAATATCTAAGCTCCTCGACCCCGAAGCTCATATCGTACTCCCTTACGGTCCGTGCGATATATTCGCTTCTTTCTCGTCCTACGAAAAGTGCACAAGCACTTTTCTCTCTCACGCAGTCAAAAACCACCACAAGGGCGGTTTTCTTTGTGCGTGAGAGAGGACTCGAACCTCCACGGGTTGCCCCACTAGTTCCTAAGACTAGCGCGTCTACCATTTCGCCACTCACGCGAGACGCCTGATTGCTTACGTTGCAACAGTGGCGAGATTGTAGCACATGCAAGACACGGACTCAATAGAAGAGGTATTGATGTCAATGATAACCTTGCCAATTTTCAGACACGGAAGAAACATTATTTGGACGGAAAGTGGTGTACTGCTGTTTTATTAATTTAGGGGTCGGACCCCTAAATTAACAAACATAGTCACAAAAAGCTCCAAGTATTCGGTTTTTCCTCCTTGTTTTTGTGCCGGGAGCGGGACTTGAACATTACATGTTCAGTACCCATTGTCGGTATTTTCTGCGAAAATACCAGGCAATGGCTTCAAGTCGTGCAACGGATTTTCTGAAGAAAATCCTGCACCCGCCCCCGTCCCAATGTAAAAACACCCTTTGTGGGTGTCTTTACATTGTGCCGGGAGCGGGACTTGAACCCGCACGCTTTTGAGGGCAAGGGAGTTTAAGTCCCTCGTGTCTACCAATTCCACCATCCCGGCGTGTATTTTATTTTTCTGTTTGTCGGAATATGTGGTACCGGCCCGGGACTTAAACTTCAGTCCCTGTTCAACAGTCTCCCAGACTGTCTCACCCACCAATTCCACCATCTATTTATGACCAAATTATGTACTTTGATCACAGGAGTCCAGGGCGGGAATCGAACCCGCGCATGGAGGTTTTGCAGACCTCAGCGTTACCACTTCGCCACCTGGACAGGGTGCTCTATAGCGTGCACTAGTATAGACTGAAATCAAAAATGATTCCAGTAATTTGTTATAGAGAGGGTTGTCTTCTTTTTATTTTTCTTGTACACTCTTTCCTGT
>WFTF01000008.1 GCA_015485575.1 Patescibacteria group bacterium
CGACATCCAATCCGTCCACGGTAATACGCCCCGAAGTTGGCTGTGCGATACCGGTTATGCAGTGAATGGTGGTACTCTTCCCCGCCCCGTTGGGACCCAACAATCCATAGAAGCTCCCTCTCGGAATAGAAAGACAAATACCTGACACCGCACACTTTGCATTCTTCCCTTTTCCGTACACTTTTACTAAATCCTCTATTTCAAGTATCATTTTTGACATCGCAGTAGTATACCTCTTGCTAGGATACCTGTAAAAAATCACTGGAAGTATATTATGTTGACACAAGAGCAACAATGGCTGTTGCAGGAGAAGTACAGAGGAGAAAAAACCGAAGGTTTTTTCGCCGATTTGGAGGAACTGCGCAACGGCACCCCTCTTGCCTATCTTATTGGACACATTCCCTTTCTTGATTGTCGCATCTATCTTGACTCATTTCCGCTCATTCCACGTCCCGAAACGGAGTACTGGACCGAAAAGGTCATTGATAACATTCGTGCCACTAGATCCCCGAATACGCAGCTGCGCATATTGGACTTATGTGCTGGCTCGGGCGCCATAGGTGTCGCACTTGCCAAGGCCTTGCCGTATGCACACGTCACTTTCGTAGAGATTGAGCTTGCACACCTCCCCACCATCAGAAAAAACATCCAACACAATCTACCTGCAGAACAGTGGAGAAAACACACCATCGTGCAAAGCGACCTGTTCTCCCCGATGCACACTGCCGAAACTGCAGCAACCTCTCTGGGTACGTTTGACTATATTGTCAGCAACCCGCCTTACATTGATCCCGATAAAAACACGGCGGATGCGTCGGTTGTATCACATGAGCCGCATACGGCACTGTATGGAGGAAAAAACGGTATGGAATATATTACGCGCATACTGCACGAAGCACCTGTGCATCTGAGTGTATCGGGTCAGCTTTGGATTGAACATGAACCGACACAAGTTTCAGCGCTTCAGGCACTAGCGCAAACACGTAAACTGCGCATACAAACATATCCCGATCAGTACAGCACACTGCGCTATAGTGTTGTCACACACAATATGGCACAATAAAACCATGACCCCACTTATTGCTGGTAGCAATATAGACATCACCAACATGCTGAGCATGGGGGCGGAGGGTACTTTTTATCTGGTCACACTTGTTTTTTTATTCTTCACACTCAGTTTTGCGTATCACTGGTTTGCCTATGGTACAAATAAGGCACGCGCTATTACCATGCTCACCCTCTATTTGATAGTCAGTATGTTCTTGTTTGCCGGCATGGCACTCTCTCTTAGCGCAATGTAAACTATGTTGTTTGAAAAAATTCAACTTGAATCTGACGAGAAAATTCTCACCATTGTGCATAAACATTGGTTTGTTTTTGCCTTGAAAGTAGCGGGCGTCCTGTTTCTGGCGCTTCTTCCTGTGTTGGCATGGCTCGGCATTTCAACCTTTCTGCAGTCAGCAACCGATGTTGTGCAGATAGATCTCTCTACATATACCCCTTACTTTCTCTTTTTCTACTGCGTTTGGCTCTTGGGTAATTGGATTGTATTGGCACTTATGTATACCGACTACTATCTGGATATATGGGTCATCACGGATCGCCGCATCATCTCCATTGATCAACTGGGATTGTTCCGGCGCCAGATCGGCAGTTTTCGTCTGGAAAAACTGCAAGATATAAATATTGCCATTGACGGCATTATTGCAACATTCTTGAATTTTGGAATGGTGGAAGCACAAACGGCAAGCGGGAGCGAAGAAGAGTTTCGGTCTTTTAACCTACCGAGACCTCGGGAACTGAAGTCAATGATACTGAAAGCTGCAGACGAACGTATGAAGACACAAACACATCACCGTGTACCGAGCACTTAGAACAGCGTTGCAATTACTCCTATCCTCACATACAATGCTCACATGAAACAGAAAGGAAAACTTTCAACGGCACCATACAAAGGGGTGCGCGATTTTTATCCAGAAGATATGGCGGTGCAACGCTACCTTTTTTCCATATGGAGACAAACAGCGGAACGTTTTGGTTTTGAGGCCTACGATGCATCCATACTGGAACCGTCAGAACTCTACAAAAGTAAGGGTACGGTAAATGAAGAAATAGTCAGTGAACAAACCTACACATTCACCGACCGAGGAGGTCGGGAGGTGACACTACGCCCGGAAATGACCCCCACTGTCGCGCGCATGATCGCCGGTAGACGACGAGAATTACGCTTTCCGGTACGATGGTACTCCATCCCTAACCTCTTCCGTTACGAACGTATGCAACGCGGGCGCCTGCGTGAGCACTGGCAGTTAAACTGCGATATTTTTGGTGTAGATGACACCTCTGCCGATGTGGAAATAATTCTGCTTGCCAACGAGATATTCAAAAATTTTGGGGCAGAGAACGGAGTACACTACCAAATACACATCTCTAGCAGAAAACTGCTGGAAGCACTTTACGACACGCTGCAGCTACCGGAAGATATACGCGTTGCCGTTACTCGCCTGGCAGACCGAAAACATAAAATGGACGCTGACACATTTTCTCAGAAGCTACATGAAATCGCGGGCAATGCCACAGAAAACCTCTCTCAATTTCTCAACGCGACCACCTTAAAAGCACTACCACAGCCGGTCATAAACAGTGATGCATATGCGGAGCTGCAAACCATCATAGATACACTTGAGGAACTGCGCTGTGCTGTCACATTTGATCCAAGTATCATACGCGGCTTTGACTACTACACAGGAATTGTCTTTGAGGTGTTTGATCTGCATCCACAGAACAATCGCGCCATGATGGGCGGTGGACGCTATGACAACCTAACCGCACTCTTTGGTGGGGATCCTATTGCAGGTGTCGGCTTTGGCTTTGGTGACGTAACCTTGCGCGACTTTTTGGAAAGTCATAACCTATTAACCGCATACGATACCGCTCCCACGCTTGCCATTCTCCCCACCGCTACCTATCTCAACCTTGAAGCACAAAAACTCGCACATGCCTTCCGTAGTGCAGATATTGCCGCAACCGTAGACCTAAGTGGCAAAAAAATAAGAAAAAAAATAGCACACGCAAGTGAACGGTTATGTACCTTTGCATTGGTATTTGGAGAGGATGAGCAACGTGAGAAAACATATACGTTGAAGAACCTCAATGAGGGCAGCAGCATCTCTGGTACACTAGAGGAACTTATTATGTATATAAACAATTCATAAACGCAATGGCACAACCCAACTACGCACTCAACTACGTTATTTTTGATCTGGAAACAAAAAACCTGTTTGAAGAGGTGGGGTCAAATAATCCTGCAGATTTGGACATATCGGTTGCAACCTTCTACGAAAGTGACACAAACCGTTACACCACCGTCACCGAAGAACATTTGAAAGAAGTGTGGCCCATACTGGAACGTGCCGATGCACTGGTCACCTATAACGGAGAGCACTTTGATATACCACTCTTGAACAAGTACTATCCGGGTAATCTCACACTCATAAAAAGTATTGACATGCTGGTGGCAATACGAAACTCATTGGGGCGACGTTTGCGCCTGGACTCGGTTGCGAGCGCAACAATCGGTGCCAAAAAATCGGCAGATGGACTTTCCGCGGTGCGCTGGTATAGAGAAGGAAAAATAGACAAAATTAAAAAATACTGTGAACAGGATGTAAAAGTCACCAAAAAAATCTTTGACTATGCGCTGACAAATGGTCACCTCAAATATAAAGACGGGTATCGGAAACAAGAGATACCACTGGATACTTCAAGCTGGACACAAAAAGAAGAGGTTTCCATCACACACTCGCTTTTATTTTAGATAGCACGCAATAGGCGCTTCCCTGCAGAAGGGTATACGCCCTACGCAAGAACACACACCGTTACCCAAAAATAAAGATGAAGACAATGAAAAAGGCGAGAATGAAACGATACCAAATAAACATCCACAATGTGTGAGTGCGTAAAAACCACAGCATAAACCGTATAGCAAGAACACTCACCGCAAAAGTCAGTGAGAACGCAACCAGAACCAACCACGGTGATGTCTGCATCCCGGATACTACCATGTCCAAAAACTGCTGCACAGCAAGTCCAAAAAATACCGGTAATGCGGCCAAAAACGAAAATCGTGCCGCCTCAGATCGAGAGAGACCCAGCAACATTGCTCCGCCAAGCATCGATGCCACCCATGAAAACCCCGGCAGTATAGCAAGTGCCTGGAACAAACCGATACGTATGCCGGTTGCGGCATCCATGTGGTTCGTCTGCTCTCTATTGTGATATACCCATTCTACATAGATATACCACAATGCAGTGGTGGATATAATCCCCGCTATGAAAAGAGGGTGACGCAACATGTTCACAAACAACGGTGCCAATGTGGTACCCAGCAGTAACCCAGGTATAGATGCGAGCAGGATGGCATACAGCAGTGTTTCATCTCGCGTATTGACCGGCAAGCGTCCCAATTTTCTCAAGAGGGTTTGCAGCAGCTGCCAGACATCATCAAAAAAATACACCAGTATGGCAACAGCAACAGCAAGGTACAACGCAACAGCCATGGCAGACGCGGATGTGTCAGGGATGCCAAAAAGTGAACTGGCGATAATCCAGTGTCCGGCATCAGAAATAGGCACCAATGTCGTCACCCCATTCAAAACCGTCTGTACAAACACATCAAATAAAGTCATATGGCTATTGTAACGGTTGTGGAGACGAACATCCACTGGATTATGCAGTATTTATGCATATCTATACATCATCCTCATGTTACAATGAACGCATATCCATCATAATCTTATTGCTCGTATGGAACCTGAAAATACATCAGTGGACAGCACTGCCACAAGCAGCGTACACAACCCCTTTATTATACCCGGGGCGATACTTATCGGCTTTGCCATGATTGCCGCTGCCATCTACTTCAGTGGCGGTTTTAGCGGTCACACGAAACAGACCATGCAAGAAGACACTTCTGTTATCACCCAAGAGGATGCTTCCGGCTCATCTATTCGTCCGGTTGATGAGAATGATCACATACGTGGAAACCCAAACGCCCCTATTGTCATTGTGGAGTATTCCGACTATGACTGCCCATTCTGCAAGAAGTTTCATGAGACCATGAAAGCGGTTATGGCAGAGTATGGCACAACCGGAAAAGTCGCATGGGTATACCGCCATTTTCCCATTGAACAAATACACCCCAATGCTGCCGGTATTGCACTGGCGGCAGAATGTGTAGCCGACCTGGGAGGAAATGATGCCTTCTGGACCTTCTCCGACTTGGTATTTGAAGATCGTCTGGAAACCGCACAAACTAACATGGCAAAAGTGCCGGACTACGCGGTACAAGCGGGAGTGGATAAAGACGAGTTTAACGCTTGCGTACGCGAGGGGCGTTTTGTAAAAGATGTACAGGAAGACTATGCTGACGGTGTGGCTGCCGGTGTAACGGGAACCCCATACTCACTGGTACTGGTCGGGGGTCAGCAAGGCATCATCAATGGTGCACAACCTTATGAGATGGTCAAACAGATTATTGATACACTACTTTTGCAAATCGGAGACAGTAGCGTTCAGTAGAAGAAAGGTAAAAAATACATGACCGCAGTATCATACAGATACTGCGGTTTTACATCCGTAAGAGTACTAAACCGAAGTTCTCTCGATAAGCATCCGTGCCAAGTGGCAATACTTGCTTTGCACCTCGTCACACGGTTCCTGCAGAAATTTGCCGGTTACTATCTCCTGTGATGCTTGTATGATGATGCGTTTCAGATCCTCTATTTCTTCATGGGTCACAGTAAAACTTTCTTCATGTATCACTCCTTTCGTATCCGGCTCAATAAACGACAAGACACCCGTGTTACACATGCGTTGCCCATTCCCTTCCAAAGACAGCAACAGTGCGTAAAAAACCAACTGTCGTTTATACGATCCGTCTGAAGAAGCAGTTTTTCCTTCTATGACATTGCGTGTTTTTGGCTTACCCGTTTTATAATCAACCACACGACAAACTGTGCCATCCTCTCCTATATCAAGTCGGTCAAGTTTTCCTTTCAGTGGAAGTTCCGGCAACTGAGGAATTCCCGTCTCCAGCGTGACCTGCACAGACACTTCTTCTTGAGTGACCTTAGGTAGTGTCAAACGTATATGTTCCAAATAGGCAAAGAGTGATTCTAGTCCTTTTTCCATAAGACGAGTATACGCCTCCGCACTTAACGGAAGCTGTGATAATTGCTGTTGCAGCAAAGAGCGTACCTGCGTGTGTGTTGGCAGTGTGCCATGCGCGGTATGATATTTAGTCACCTGCTCCATCACACCATGCAGTGCGGTACCAAACTGCATATGCTCCGCTTTGACTTCCGGTACACGCAATAAATTGCGATAGAGATAGTCCCAGGGACTTTTCAGATAGTTATTCAAGGAAGTTGCGGAAAAACCGTTCTGGGACAGTAAATCTGTCAGAAGCTGTGTATCTATCCCAACCTTCACTGGCTTCTTCCTCAGTAACTCAACAGGATCAAAACGCACCTCCTCCGCTTCAGTATCCTGATGCTTCAGAAGCTCTTCTTTTATATCCTCAAAAAGTCGTGTGGGCAGCAGTTCTTTTCCTTCGCTGTTGGTATCCGATGCGGATAAAAACAACTCTCTTTTTGCTCGTGTCATGGCAACATACAACAATCGCCGTTCATCATCCACCTCATCCAGGACTTGTGCATCTATATGCTTGGTCAATGGTATATCAAAGTACGTTCGTTTCTGTGCGGAACCCCAACGAGTATCTGTCAGGTGCGGCACATACACTCGCTCAAATTCCAACCCTTTTGACTTGTGCGCGGTCATCACCTGCACCGCATGTGCGTTAGTAACTATATATGGTGCTGTAAGAGGCAGTCGGTACGCCTCACGTTGCGCAAAAGCGTCATATATCTCCCTGAGACTCTGTACTTTATCGTAGACAACCATCGCTTCCACCTCGTCATACAAACGGCGCACAACACGCGCACCCTCCGACACGTCTGCCTGCAACACATAATCTAAAAAACCGCTTTCTTGCAATAAAAACTCAAGTACTTGATGCGGTGCGCTGGAAATCTCCTTCTGCCGCGCCTGCTCTAGTGTATCAAGTATATGCTGTGCTGCTGCCACATCCGATACCCCCAATTTCCTCAAGCACTCCTCATCAGCAAGTATATCAAGCACGCTTCTATCAAATCTGCGTGCTGATAAAATTTTAAAAATATCACTGACAGACAAACCCCAGTACGCACCATGCAATATGGTAGTCAGTGCACGTTCGTCTTCATTCAATACAACCGCAGCAATAAGGTTATGTATCGCATGAGTAATCGGGTGCTGTAATATGTCTCCATCGGCGGAAGCGGCAACCGCCACCCCCTCTTTGCGCAGTAATGCGGCAAAGGATTCCACTTCTCTATTGCTGCGCACGATAACGGCAATCTCTTGCGGAGGGGTGCCACCTTCCAGTGCCTGCACGATATCTGCAACAACCCAGGCATCTTCAACCGCTTGATGCGTGAATTGCCGTCGCTCCACTACAGATTGATCAATTGCTTCTGCCGACAAGGGCACACGAAGTTTTCTCAACTCTGCGTCTTCCACTTCCACCAAACTGTGTGCGGCATCCAAAATATCCTGTCCGGAACGATAGTTTTTTGTCAATGAGATGGTTTTGGTGCCAGAAAAAACATCGTCAAAATATAAAAAATTCTCCAGAGAGGCTCCTTGGAAGCGATAAATTGCCTGCTTTTCATCCCCCACGACAAATATATTGGGCTGCTTGTGGTAGCTACACAAAAGCTCCAGTATCTTGTTTTGTGAAGCATTGACGTCTTGATGCTCGTCAGCAAGAACGTACTGGTAGGTTTCTTGCAAATTACGGAGCATGTCCTCATTTTTGGAAAGCGCCTCAATTGTCTGAATGATCATATCCTCAAAATCATATATGTTTTTTTCAGCAAGCAGTGCTTCATACCGACGGTAGACATGTAACAGTTCTTTGTTTTTTGCAATGGCCTTTTCCTTTTTACTGTACTCACCCCGCACCTTCCCCTTATGCGCTCCTTTCGTATGTATTTTTTCAATACCGGACAGTTCTTGCTCTTGTTTGACAATAATGCCTGCCAAAGCATCCGGAGTAATGTACTCCTGTTTGAGCTTTCCAAAAATACGCAGGATGGGCGATATGTAGTATTGTGGGGCACCAATGGGACGCAAGAGCTTGATATCAGGAGTGTCTAAAATGGACTCCAGTATGGCAATCTTTTGCAGGTCACTTGCGGGTGATCCGCCGATGATACGCGTGTAGGCGTCGGGGTATTCGCGTATAAGCTTTTGTGCAAAGCCATGAAAGGTAAAAACGGGCACTCGGTATGCCTCAGCCCCCACATAGCGACGCAATCGCTCACGCATTGCTTTTGCGCCAGACTCGGTAAACGTCAGTGCCAAAATGTTTTCCGGCGTGACATCGGTCTTTAAAAGTATGTTTGCAATACGCAAGGTTAGTATCTGTGTCTTCCCCGTTCCGGGGCCGGCAATGACCATAACCGGCCCTTCAATACTGTCCACCGCATCGCGTTGCGCGGCATTTAAGGAATCATATGCTTCCTTAAATGCCGTCAGATTCGCTTCCCACACTTCACTCATAACACTATTAGTATAGCACCTCTTAAACTACTCAATAATATATAAAGGCACCCTTACCTCAGGGTGCCTCTGCTGTTCTTGTATATGGCCTTACTCTGCCGCTACCGCACTTTGGTTTTGGTGCAGTTGCTTCAAGCGCCACGTTGCACCATCTTCAGTACTCGGGTACGCAATCACCGGTATCACTCGATCTGGTTCTCCATACACCGCTTCAGACAGTTTCTGCGCGGCTGATACCACATCAGTATCATGCTGAGCATCCTCAACCGGATGTCCCGCGCAGTCGTAGTGTGCCACCAGAGCCATCACTGCAGGATGTTTTGCCTTTTTGATGATGGTCAGATTACGCACCACAGCATCAAAACGTGTATCGTCGTGCAATACGGCTCCGTCAGGACCCGCTTCTGCGGCAATGTAACAATCTTCCACATTCAGTAAATCGCACAATTGCTCATACTGTTGTGCCTCAGGTCTGTGCAACCTGCAATCCATACAGGTTA
>WFTF01000009.1 GCA_015485575.1 Patescibacteria group bacterium
GGGAGTCCCCGTTATCCGTATTGGGGATGATGTGGTTATCGGCTTTGATGAAGCGAAAATCGCAGAACTTTTAAACAGCTAGATAGTGAACTTTTACTACAAAAACCCGACACAGCCATGTGTCGGGTTTTTGTGTGTTTTTACGTCTGACAGAAGTTTTTGGGTTCTAGGGGTCGTGTGTCTCACCGCACAAAACAGTTGCGGCAGCCGGGTTACCGTCCACTATCGTTTCTGGTGCCCCGGCTAGGAATCGAACCTAAATCTAGGGATTAGGAATCCCTCGTTTTATCCATTAAACTACTGGGGCGATGTGAACGATACTGTAGCATAGTCTGTAAATACATGTCCATAAACATATTTTTTGAACACTAAGCAGATGCTACAATACAGACAATGACAACTGAAAAAGGGAACTCGAAAGCAAAACTGGAAAGATTGATTCGTCGGAACTCCGAGCTTCTTGCGGAAAACAATAGATTACTTAAAAAGATGTATCGTCATGCATTATGGAGTTTTTGGGTGCGCATGCTTTGGTACACGGTGATGGTGGGGTTGCCGTTTATATTTTATTTTTATGTCCTTGAACCCTACGTTGCAACGTTTGGATCATCGTATGAAACATTCGTCAATGGTATGAATGTTTTACCTGTCTTACAAGATATTGAGCAGTTGCTGCAGGGTGGACAATAGACCATTGAAAAAACTTGCAAAAAAGGTAGAATAGCAGGCACTTGTTTGAAATAAGTGTATATACCGCTTGGGTAGCTCAGTTGGTAGAGCGCTCGCCTGAAGAGCGATAGGTCGGCGGTTCGAGCCCGCCCCCAAGCACATATAAAAACAGCCCAAAGGCTGTTTTTTATATATGCTTGGGAGGAAGAGGCCAGTGCCTCTTCCGGGGCGGCTCGAAGCGACGGACGATGTTTTGTGAGCTTTCCCAAGCGAACAAAACGAGGAGTCGCCGACCAAGAAAGCGAGTTTATTTTATGAGCAGAGAGAAATAAAATAACCGCTATTCGGGGTCGAGCCCGCCCCCAAGCACCACTAAAAAACAGCCCAAAGGCTGTTTTTTAGTGGTGCTTGGGGAGTAAGACGCCTGCGCGTCTTACGTGCGGGCTCGAACAGCGGACCGATGTATTTGCTCTCCATAGAGCAAATACGAGGGAGCTGCGTCCAGCGTTCTTATGAGCGTAGCGAATTAGAAAAAGCGGGACGAGCCCGCCTTGGGGAGTAAGACGCCTGCGCGTCTTACGTGCGGGTGAGAAGTGAATACTTGAAGCTTCGCAAGAGGTTGCCAGCTTGCTCAAGCGACAATCTGTACAGAAACTGTAAGTTTCGAACAGCGGACCGATGTATTTGCTCTCCATAGAGCAAATACGAGAGAGCTGCGTTGTATACAATCGTGGATAAATCCGCACTATGTATCAGGTGTAAGGTTATAATACATGCAATGAAGCTGACAAAGACAATTAGCACTTGGAGTGGTTTCTGCTCGTATATGGTTGCAACTTCCGCAGTGGAAAGTGGCTTTTGTCTTTGAGTGGCATATTCTCCAAACATGAAATCCGCTTTCCGAGGCGGATTTTTTCGAGGGCTCGGAATGTTCTTCATGTCTCACACACAAAGGAGTGACAGCTATGATGCAGCAAGGGCATAATCGCTTGCCGTTTTTGGAGCATGCTCTGGAGTCGGCTATGCAATGTATTATTGCAGCACAAGGTGAGTTCCCTCAGTTATGTGTTGCGGTACGCCGCATTGCAAAGGACTATCCGGAGTTTATCGTATGGTCTCCGCAACTGTACCGCATCGACGGTGTACTTGCAGTTGACGTTTGGGATCACTCATGGAGGTGTATTGCACGGGTGCAGGTGAAAGCACCACAAGAGCTGATTGGTGCTCCGGTATGGTAGATAAACAGCCGGTTCCTTGGGGAACCGGCTGTTATATGTTATTTGTGTACCTTGCTTTTTACCTTCAAGCGTGTACTTCGGTCTTTGTCTACTTTTGGCAGTTTGATTTCAAGCAGTCCATGCTTTTCTTGTGCATCAGCCTCATCGATGAGTACCTCTTCGGGTAGTAGAAGCGTACGGGAGAATGATCCCCAGAAGAGCTCGCGGTGATAATAGTCATCGTCCGGTGCTTCTTTATATTCTTCACGGACACCTTTGATGGTAACCATATCACGGGTAATAGATATATCCAGATCGTCAGGGGAAACGCCCGCCACCAATGCGCGAATGACAATCGCATCACCTGTGTGGTACATATCTACCGGCAGTTCTCCTTCTTGAGTTTCTTCTTCAGTTTCTTCTTGACCGGGCCATTCTGATTCGTCTTCATAGTGTGTAACCTCAACGTCATCATCTTCCCCAAATTCATGCTCTTCGTCAAGAACATCATCGTATGTGTTGGTATTTACGGAACCGGTTAATCGTTCCAGAAATGAAATTTTTTTCTTTTTCATGATGAAGTGTATTGATGTGCTGGATTATGACGTGCTTCAATAATTTTCACTTTTTCAAACAGAAGCATGAGCACAATGATGCCCATCCATACGAAGAGGAACACGCCCAAGATAGTTTCTCCGCTAGAGTCCATTATAAGGAAGTTAAACAAAGCGTGCAACACAATGGCAACGGATAACCCGAGAGTCCCAAAGAGCAGTTTCATCAGGTCGCTTTTGTAAAATGCAAGAGCAAGGAAAGCTCCGACGGTGCCGGATGCCAGCACATGCAGCAAGGAGGATCCGAGAAAGCGTAACTTTCCGGTTGTCAGTGACTGTACTATATCCCCATTGCTCAGTGGATTGAATACAAAAAGTGCATTTTCCAGAGCGGCAAACCCAAGCGCGATGCAAATCATGTAGATAATCAAGTCAATAGGTTCATCAACTGCCTTATGCCACAGGACCACAATAAGTGCCGCCGCATACTTCAATACTTCTTCTATCACCGCCCACACAAACACTAAGTTGTCTCCGCTGTATAGTTCCATTGCCAAACGTTCTAGCGGTAACGCCACGGGAACAACCATCATGCCGCCTATAAACGCAAGGGCAATCAACAGGTATGGTTCGGGGCGCTCTTTGTCTTCACGGAGCCAAAACCACAACCAGAAGAGCGCAGGAATCAATCCTGCCAAAAAGGCAATGGCAAATTGTGTTGATGCAAGCATTTTCTGTAGTATACCAAGAGAAACGCGCGGGCTTTCGCCCGCGCTGTCATAACTGTGTATTGTACATATGAAATAAGGAGTGACATGTTTGATCTATCCGTTTGCGGATGGTGAGTATCGCCACCGTATCAATGATGTTCGCCTCGCATGACTGTCCGTGCAAGAAAGGGGGGCCGACAATAATCTTCCCGTTTGCAAAGTGTATTTTCTGGTTTACAAACCGAAGTGTACCGCTGAGACGGAATAGATTTCCTTCTTCATTCACGCCCTCCAGCATATTTTCCGTACCGCTGACATCATAGAGGGTAATCTGCATGGTACTGCTCCTGCGTTGTGTCCGCAGGAAATATACTACAATGCAGGAGAATGGCAATATACTCCGACAGAGAGAACCTCACCACTTCATCAAGCGGACACTTCAATGCATCGTATCTGCCTCAAACATCACCACTTCGTCAATACTTACTTTCTTCACTGACAGCTCTCCAAACTCTTCGATAACCTGTACTTCGCCCATGGCATTTGCTTGTGGACAAAAGCCGCGTATAAACGTGTCTCGCGCGTTTGGTTCTGATACCTGTACCTCTATGAGTTCAAAGAGGCGTCCGTTGGGGAGTTGCACAGTACAGCGTTTCTTTTCCGTGTCATAGCCAAACTCCGGTTTGGCTTCGGAGGGACAGTTCGGAGGCTGTTCAAAGTGTTTCATATACAGTTACACCGGCCACTTTTCTATCATCAGCAGTTCGCGCTTTTTTAAGTGTGGCGGCATCTCTTGCCAGATTGCTTCGGTGACAAATGGCATAAATGGATGGAGGGTTTTCAGTGAAGTGGTCAGACATTCTCGAAGGACACACTGGCGTGCATATCTTGCTTGCGTATCTTCACCATTGAGAATCTCTTTTGATTCTTCCAACACCTTGTCAGCAAGCTCGTGCCATACGTAGTGGTATGCCTTTTCAGCACCAAGGTAGAGGTTAAATTTCTCTATGTCGGCTGATACTTCTGATACATGGGAGTGTAGTGTATCCAATATTTCTCGGTCGCGCGCACTGAAGACCGGTTCTATCGCCCAGTTTGCATCCGCGATGTTACTTAACACAAAGCGACTGATGTTCCATATCTTGTTTGCAAATTTTTTGTAGGCGCGCACTTTATCTTCAGACAGCGGCATGTCATTGCCGGGCGCTGCTCCCACGATAAGTGATAGGCGAGTGGCGTCCGCGCCGTATTTTTCAATCATATCCAAGGGGTCTATGATATTCCCCAGCGACTTGCTCATCTTTTTTCCTTTTTCGTCACGTACCAAGCCGTGCAGGTAGGCATTTTGAAATGGTACCTGTCCCACCAGGTAGGTGCTCATAAGAATCATACGCGCAACCCAGAAGAAGAGAATATCGTATCCGGTTTCCAGAACCGTTGTCGGGTGGTACGTTTTAAAGTCATCGGTGATTTCAGGCCAACCCAGTGTGGAGAGCGTCCACAAGCCCGAAGAGAACCAGGTGTCAAGCGTGTCCGGGTCCTGTACCCATCCTTCGCCGGGGGACTCTGCCTGTACCTTCACTTCGCCGTCTTTGAACCAGGCAGGGATACGGTGTCCGTACCAGATTTGTCTTGAGAGGCACCAGTCGTGTAGGTTGTCAATCCAGTTGTAGTAGACCCGTTCAAAGCGCTCCGGGAAGATGGATACCCCTCCGTTTTCAACCGCTTTGCGCATGAGTAGTTTGAGTGTCACCGTATCTCCCTCTTGTACACCGGGGATTTCCGAGTGACCCATGGTGAACTCTTTATTTACATCCACAAACCATTGCTCTTTGATTTGCGGTTCTATCATCCCGCCACCACGTTCATTGGTTGCCACCTTGTGTGTATAGTTTTCATCCACCTTCTCAATCAAGCCTTTTGCGCGCATTTTCTCCACAATGGCATCACGCGCCTTTTTGATGTGCTGTCCGGCAAATTCACCGGCAATAGGTAGCAGTATGCCGCGTTCATCTATGATTTGTTCTTTTTCCAGACCGTGGCGTTGCGCAATTTCAAAGTCCACCGCAGAGTGCCATGGGGTGATGGTCATAACGCCCGACCCCATCTCCGGATCTGCCGCTTTGTCTTTAATGATGGTTGCGGTTATCGGTCCGTTAATCCATTCCACCTCTATTTTTTGTCCATGGCTATACTGTTTGTATCGTTCGTCATCCGGGTGCATGACCACATACTTGTCGCCAAACTTTGTTTCCGGACGCACGGTACCGATGGTAAAAGGACCGTATTTGAAGTAATAAAAAGGACTGTTACGTTCCTCATACTTCACTTCATCGTCGGATACGGTGGTCTGCATGGCAGGATCCCAGTTGACGCTGCGTGCACCGCGGTAGATGAGCCCATCGTTATACATGCGAATAAACGCTTCAGTCACCGCGTGGTAGCGCTTTTCGTCCATGGTAAAGGCGTAGCGGCTCCAGTCCAAAGAGGAACCCATTTTCTTTGTCTGTCCTATGATGGTTTCTTTACTCTCTTCCGCAAACGTTTCAATACGTCGCAACAGTTCCTCACGTCCGATTTCATCACGGCGCTTTTTCTCTTTTTTATAGATGATTCCTTCCACCTTACTTTGGGTAGCAAGCGCCGCTGAGTCTGTACCCGGGATCCAGAGGGTTCGTTTGCCGCGCATACGATTATATCGGGTGAGTATGTCTTCAATGGCGAGCATGGCTGCGTGCCCCATGTGCAGTGTACCGGTGACATTTGGTGGGGGAAGGACCATGGAAAACGGTTCAGCATCCGCTTTTGTGACCCCTTTCTCTATGCAGACGTCTGGATTGAAATATCCCGAATCTTCCCAGAGTTTGTATAGCTTGTCTTCGTGCTCAGCGGGGTTGTACGGTTTTAAAAACACCTCGGGAACTGTCTGTTGTTGGTCTTGCTCGCTCATTGTCAGTTTGCTTATTAGAAATGGATAGTACCATGAAATACATTGCGATTAAAGCGTAAGTACTACCCCCTACAGGCTCTTGTTCCCATCGGCTTTCAGCAGCTGTGCCGCAGCCGGATTTGAAGCGGAAGCTATTTGTGCGTGTCCCGCCAGTGCGATCATAACCGAGTTATCGGTAGACAGTTCCGGATTGGGGAAGTATATCTCCACGTCTGGATGTGTGTTCTGCAGCTGTGTGTGGAAGCTTTGGCGAATGTGTGCGTTTGCACTGACACCACCGCCGATAATCAAAGTCTGTGCTCCAACTTCGTCCAGCGCGGCTTGTGTTTTGAAAACAAGTACTTCTGTAACTGCGTCTTCAAAGTCACGCGCGAGCGCTTGTTTATTGGTTTCGGTAAGGGTGGTATCCGCAATGGCATAGCGCACTGCGGTTTTTAGTCCAGAGAATGAGAAGTGTAGGTCCTTTGAGTGCAGCATTGGTCTGGGAAGCTGGCAAAAGGGAGGCAGGTTTGCCGTGCGTGCTTGTTGTGCCAGTCGGCTGATTTCCGGTCCACCTGGGTAGGGTAGACCCATCATGCGTGCCACTTTATCAAATGCTTCACCTACCGCGTCATCTTGTGTTTGTCCTATTTTTACATAGCTGCTCCAGGTGTCCATGCACAGCAGCTCGGTGTGCCCGCCGGAAATAAGCAGTGCAACAGCGGGGAAGGAAACGGGTGCCAGTTTGTTGTCTTTCACTACATCAAAGACAGATGCCAACACATGCCCTTCCATATGGTTCACCGGCACCACGGGGATGTCCCATACATACGCAAGTACCTTGGCGAAATTAACCCCCACCCACAGTGCGGGTTCCAGTCCAGGTCCGGTGGTGACCGCAAGCAGCGCTATGTCAGGTTTGGCGTAGTTTTGCAGGAAGTCAATGAGCGCATCAATCATGCCGGACTCACTTTCGTGCAGTAGCAGTGTATGTATGCGTTCTATATGCTTTTGGTCCAGTGTTTGTTGTTCGGGAATCAGTAGTTCAGCATCCTCCAGTGCCTTCTGCAGCATGGGAGTTAGTGTTTTTGCATGCTCACGTTTGGCAAGCGCGGGATAGACGCCGCCGTATTTGGTGTGCACCTCCACTTGGGAGTGAATTGCATCTCCCAGTATCTCATAGGAGGCGTTCGGAAATTGCCCATCTGCTTGTACAACACTCACAGCCGTTTCGTCACAGCTGGTTTCTATGGAAAGTATGTGCATCACAGAACTATACAAAATAAGCATCAAAATAACCACCCCATCCGTTGCGTACCTCGGGAAGGTGGTCGGTGAGGTGTATGATCTGTTTATTTATAGAAAGGTGAAGGGGAGGTTTTGGAAGGAATCAACAGCGATGCCTGCGGCGTTTTTATGACCTCCTCCACCGTACTTTTGTGCAATGGCTGCAACGTCAGTCTCACCAATGCTCCGGAGTGATATCTTCACCGTGTTGTCGGTATGATAGTAGACAATACCGATAGGGAGTTTCCCTTGTGCTTGGTTTAGTTTTGCAAGTTCGTTGCCCAGTGCGGATGCGTATTCACAGCTATTTACCGCCCAGACTTCTTGCCCCTCAAAGCGCACCCGCTGTTTACGGGTGAGCATATGTGCAATGAGTTTATCTTCAAACTGTGCCAAAAGTGAACCTTTTGCGATGAAATTTGTCAGATTTTGGGTGTCCTGCAAGTTGGTACAGATTGTATCCCATGTGGCAAAGTCCATATCGTACAAACCCAGTGCGGTACTAAACTCCCTGCTTTCAGGCAGAGCAAAGCGCCAGAGATCTACGTCTTCAATATATTGCAAGAGGGTGGGTACGTCTGTGTGGGGATGAAAGTAGTGCCATGCCAGTACCGCACCGGAGTGATTCAGATCAAAGATATTGTCCGGAAATGCGGTTACATCATCTTTTGCACTGGCATGGTGGTCAATGACCAACACTTTTTTGTTGTGTGCTATGAGTGTTTCCAAAACCGCTTTGGGAAAAGAAAAGTCCAGTATGTATATGTCTTTATTTTGCAGACCTTCCGGTGCCTCATTGACGTGTGCTTTTAGAGGAATATATGAAGCAGTATCTCCAAACTTCTTCCATGCGGCGTAGGCAGCCCCAAAGCCATCACGACAGTCCGCGTGGTAGATTACCGTCACCTCTTTGGATATGTCCATAGTGTGCGCACGCCTGGACTCGAACCAGGGACCTCAGCAATGTCAATGCTGCACTCTAACCACCTGAGCTACGCGCGCAGTTTCGGTATAGTAGCATATCCGTCTCACTATCTGAAGACCTGTAGGACAGTGACCATATGGAAGTAGTCGACAAGTACATACCCACTCAGTATGATTTGATTTTTTTATTTTTTATGTTATTATCAAAAAAGAAACGACCAAAGAGGGGTACATGATGGATGTGCAAGCACAACGGCAGAGGATACTTCGCCGATTGGTGTACTATCAGAGAGTGAACAAAATCCGATTGGAAGAATATGACCGGTTCAAGCATCGGTTTATCATCCCCAGACACAAAAGAGCATTGCAAAAGATAGATGAGAAAAGCTACGGTATTTGCGACGTCTGTGGGGAGTGCATTGATGAGCAACGGCTGGCGAGTATTCCAGCGGCAACATTGTGCCTGTTTTGCCAAGAATCATATGAGCGTACACGGAAGCGCTCGGGACATCCTACTTTGTGAGGGTGTCCTTTTCGTTTTCGTGCATGCGGGGTGAGATGTAGCTTCGGTGGATCATTACAGGATCAATACGTTTCCCACTTTCTTTTGCTTCATAGTATTCGTCCAGCTTATCTTGTTCCGTTTCAGTTAATTCCTCTTCCGGGAACAGATGTCCGGGGACTCGTATATTTATGCATCGCACCCTGTCTGCGGTCACTGAACCTTGAAAGGAGCGTACACGTGATCGATCCAGACCATAAAAATTTTGTATGGAATCTTCCATGGCGATAATGTCGTCATCTGTCCTATGTTCAAACACTATAACGGTTACAATTCCATTGAGGCTTGTAAATCCTTCCATGTATGCATTAAAGATCCCACGAGCACCATCGGTTGCGGGATTCCAAACGACACAATTTGCATAGCGATTGTCCTGGAAGTCGATGGAATAGCCGTTTTCTTGTGTGAGAAGCGGGAAGATCTGCAGTGGATTTTCACGTCGTGCAATAAACTGCTTGGGAGGTAGGGTTTTGTAGGCGTTCTGAAGATTGGTGTATTCAGTAAAACCATTTGCAACAAGGAAATCCTTAAAAAAGAAAAATGTCTCAGATACAATCTCACTCTTTTTCTCTGCGGGTACTTGATGTAGAGGGGTTTGGGAGATATGCTCCAGCTGTTTGATGGTTGTGGTCGGCGTAACTTCTGCTAAGAACTGTCTGTGAGGTATTTCACGCATATGGATATATTATAACTGTAACATTTGTCGTCTTTCGATACTGCACGTATAGTATAGATACATATGATAACACTCTACCCAACCGAAACGCTGTATGCGTTAGGTGTAAATGCGCTGGATGTTGATGCGTTGCAGAAGTTATATGCATTGAAGGGGCGGGAGAGTAGTAAGGCGGCAAGTTGGCTGGTGCGAGGTATGGACGATATTGCAACATATGCAGAGGTGCCGCAAAAGGCGGCAAAAATCGCGGAGCGATTTTTGCCGGGACCGGTCACGTTGGTCTTGCGGGCAAGAGAGGAAGTGGATACGGAAGTGATCGCTTCCGATGGCACTATCGGGTTTCGGGTCAGTGCGGATTCGACCGCACAAAAAATCATTGCCGCATTTATGGAAGAACAGCACGCACCGCTTACTTGTACCAGTGCAAATCTAAGCGGTGCTCCGACATTGCCAACCCCGCAGGAGATACTGCAGCAGTTTGGACCAAACGCGGATATGATCACACAGATACATGACGATGGTCCCCGCAAGTCACTCGCTTCCACGATAGTGCGTATCATAGATGATACGGTGACCGTTTTGCGCGAGGGAGAAGTTGCCACACAAGAGATTTTAGGACACCTAGGTCATTGAATGACCTAGGTGTCATCTGATGTTGCCTATTGTGAAACTTTCGCAGTTTCTTAGCGGTATCATATAGCATACATGCTATATTGATTGAGAAGGTCTTTTGGTTTCTATGATCTCTATGGTAGGTATGATATATGACTTTTAATGTAGAACTGCAACCGGTATGTGTGGAATATTTGGATATGTAGGCAATAGAACCGCCCAACCACTGTTATTGGATGGATTGCGCACTTTGGAGTATCGCGGATACGACTCTGCGGGTATTTTTGTGCCCGGTTATGGGGTGGTAAAGTCGGTGGGTCCCATTGTGAATCTGGCGGAGAAAATAACCGAGCCGATTGATGGCACTTCCGGCATTGCGCACACTCGCTGGGCGACCCATGGCGCGCCTACGGAAGAAAATGCGCATCCGCATCGTGACATGAGTGGAAGTGTGTGGGTAGTGCACAACGGTATCATAGAGAACTTTCGTGAAATAAAAGAGGGCCTGACCGTTCAGGGCGTCACCTGTGACACACAAACCGACACTGAGGTCTTGGCGAAGTTGATTGGTACGCTCTACGCAGGCGACCTGTATGCGGCAGTACGTGAGGCGTTGCGTCGCGTACGCGGCACCTATGGGTTGGCGGTGATTGCGGAAGATGACCCGCATCAGATAGTAGTCGCTCGCATGGGCAGTCCCATTGTGCTGGGGTTGGGCAGTGATGGTAATTTTATATCCTCCGACTCGTCCGCACTGCTTGCACACACGAAGGATGTGGTGTACTTGGACGATGGTGAAATGGCGGTGGTAAGCAGCGACGGGTATGAAGTGCACACAGTAGCGGGGCAAAAGCGACAAAAAACACCTGAGAAAGTAGAGTGGAATGTGGAAGCGATACAAAAAGACGGCTACGATCACTTTATGCTCAAGGAGATACACGAAGCGCCGCAGGTGATTAAAAACACCATACGCGGACGCTTACTTATTGAGAAAGGTCGCGCAAAACTCGGTGGTGTGGAGGGTGTGCTGGATACACTCAATACACTGCATCGGCTGCAGATTGTAGGGTGCGGTTCGGCATATTATGCGGGGCAGGTCGGTCGGTACATGCTGGAAGAGTACGCGGGACTTCCGGTTGAGGTAGAGCTGGCAAGCGAGTACCGCTACAAACGGAACATACCCGACAAGCACAGTGCCGTACTTGCCATTTCACAGTCGGGGGAGACTGCCGATACTCGCGCATCACTGCTGAAAGCAAAAGAGCAGGGCTTGCTGACACTGGGTATTGTCAACGTGGTTGGGGCAACCATTGCGCGGGAAACTGACGCAGGTGTGTACAACCATGCCGGTCCTGAAGTGGCTGTTGCGTCCACCAAGGCATTTATTTCCCAACTGACCGTCTTGGTACTGCTGACACTGCTTTTGGCGCGTGAGCGAGGCATGTCACAAGAAGAAGGGGTGGAAATTGCACAGGCGCTGTATGCACTTCCCGACGTGTTGTCATCGGTTCTGGAGCAAGCAGATATGATTAAACAGATTGCCGAAAAGTATGCCGCGTACAAAGATGCTATTTTTATCGGACGCAAGTTTCATACACCAATAGCGTATGAGGGAGCGTTGAAGCTCAAGGAGGTTGCCTACATTCACGCTGAAGCGTATGCGGGAGGTGAATTAAAACACGGACCAATTGCCATGTTGGAGGAAAACTTTCCGGTGATCGCGCTGTGTCCGCATGATGACGTTTATGAAAAGATGGTTTCAAACATTGAGGAAGTGCGTGCACGAAAGGCGCCACTACTCTCTTTTACCACTTCCGGTGACAGTGCACTTGCGTCGCTTTCCACCGATGTGATTGAGATACCTAAGGTTCATCCGATTGTGCAACCCATTGTCACAACGGTACCACTGCACCTGTTTGCCTACTATGTGGGAGCGGCGCGCGGTTTGGATGTTGACAGACCGCGCAATCTTGCAAAGTCAGTCACGGTAGAATAGGTGTATAATAGTGTGCATGCGTGATATTGCGACCAATCTTTTTTTCTTTGTGTTGGTGCTCTTTTTAGTGATGCTGTTTGAGGGGAGCTTCAATATAAATCCTAAAGCACCAAATGCCGCACCGCTGCAACAGGGAGTCGTGTATGGGGTACGCAGAGTGGTGGACGGTGACACGGTTGTGCTGTACAAGGGTGACAGAGAAGAAACGGTACGCGTGTTGGGGATTGATGCTCCGGAAACGGAAAAATCTCCGGATGGACCGGAGTGCTTTGCTTCAGAGGCAACACAAAAGGCGAAAGATCTTCTGGAAGGACAGACGGTCACCTTTACACAAGACGCAACGCAGGATGAACGTGATGCCTACGGACGCTTACTGGGGTATATCACCTTACCCGACGGCAGTGATTTTGGCGCGACCATGATTACACAAGGATACGCCAAGGAGTACACCTTCAAGGGAAGAGTATACCGACGGCAAACCACGTATACTCAGGACGAAGTTGCCGCACAAATGAAAGGTCTTGGTCTGTGGAGTTGTGAATAAATTGAATTGCGCAATTAATTGCGCAATTAATTATGCTATTCTGTTTTTATGGCACGAAAAAGATTAGAAGAGAGAAATGTACGCAAGTTGCGAAAAAACACCGGCGGCACGGTACTGGTGTCCCTGCCCATAGAACTGGTGCGCTCGCTTAAGTGGCGAGATGGTCAGAAAGTGGTTATTAAAAAGCGTGGACAGGGAATGGTGATTGAGGACTGGAAAGGATAAAGGGAGAGTATCATACAATTTCCTCATATACGCCCAGAGTGTACAGAGGTACTGGCGTTTTTCAGTTTTTTTGATACTATATTGCCCACGTTCAAGTGTGCACACCTGCAACTTTGAACGGTCCCATCGTCTAACGGCTAGGACGTCAGGTTTTCATCCTGGAAATCGGGGCTGAAATCTGTACGATACGTATAGCATCGTAGCAAGCAAACTGCTTTGCTTGCGTGCAGATTTCAGGATCGAAACATGTCGCTGTGCGACAGTTGAGATGGGGTCGCGAGTACTTAGTAGAATTTGAGCAACGCGATAAATTCTACTTAGTACATGTGACCGATTCTCGAATCGAACCTGTTACAATAGGTGACACCATGGTCCCATCGTCTAACGGCTAGGACGTCAGGTTTTCATCCTGGAAATCGGGGTTCGATTCCCCGTGGGATCACCAA
>WFTF01000010.1 GCA_015485575.1 Patescibacteria group bacterium
ACCACAGCATCAAAACGTGTATCGTCGTGCAATACGGCTCCGTCAGGACCCGCTTCTGCGGCAATGTAACAATCTTCCACATTCAGTAAATCGCACAATTGCTCATACTGTTGTGCCTCAGGTCTGTGCAACCTGCAATCCATACAGGTTACCACTGCTGCAATGGGTGCGGTGTGTGCCATAGATTTTTCCTTTTATGTTTATACTCATGCCTGTCCATTTACCACAGGCACAGGCACGCATACTACTCTTTTTTAAAAAAAACGCAAATCACTTAGTCACAGCGCACTTCACACCGCATGGAAGTGGACAAAATGACCTGTGAACGTATACTTAAGGTAATGCAACTGAAAGATATCACAAAAGAAGCGGTGATTATTTCTGAAGATGCAACCTACCAGGAGGCGTTGGATATGATGCTCAACAATCATACCAACACACTCTTGGTCACCGGTGAAGATGGTGTCCTTGTGGGTGAAGTATCCGTCTCTGATCTGTTTGACGGAATGATACCCGTCACTGAAGATGGGGATGCTGCCATGGAACACTTTCTTGACGAAGAACACTTCAAGGAAGCACTCCACGCGGCAAAAGATACCCCGGTGTTTGAGTTTATGTCAGGAGACTTCCATGCCATTACACCTGATGATGATTTAGTTGAAGTGGCGGCAGCGGCAATTGCATACGGTCGGGCACGTATGCCGGTTGTGGATCATGATAATAGACCCATCGGAATCGTGTCTCGACAGGGATTAAAGCAGATCCTTGGAAAATATCTCCATCAGAAATAGTCAGTGACAGGAGTTACCTTCCATATAATCACTACTGTGCATCATCCAAGTATACTTCGTATACCGTTGCCACAAAAAACGGGATCACAAACAGCAACAAAATCTCTTCTAAAGGTACCGTTTGTCCAAATAGAGAAACGGTACTCATATATGCCGCCGGATAACCGAACACCTTAAACACATTTGCAACAGACAACCACAAAAAGATCCCCAGCGGCATTGAAGCTATGAGAGAAAAATCAATGGCACGGTCAAAGAAAGTGACCGACAGGCTCTTGTGGAGTACGAGTACCGCCATGGACGATAGCAGCAATACACCAATGATCCAAACATAGGAATACTCAAGAAAGATACCGTTTACCACATATTGATGCAACCCGATAAGCACCACAATCGCCACCGCAAACGTTACAAAAAAACCAAGGCGTTGCCATGCACTTCGAGGTGTGTAGACTCCGTCATCAAAAAACACCTCATACACCAGTACCAAAAAGAGCATTTGAAGCACAATCGCCACAAGCATTTCCAGAGGCATCAGTCCAAACAAACGCGTTTGTGAAATACCCAGACTGTACCAGAGCCCATACATATTGGCGATCCCTTCAAGCAAAAACGCCACACCCGCACCCAACATAGTGATCGATAGCACCACCAGGGGTGGTGCAACGGTAAAATGAGCAAGTGCAAGAGAAGGTAAACCAAACAGCACCAGCGCAGAAACCAGCAGTCCCGCATCAAACACATACAACCCGTATGTTGCTAAGCTGTAATACAGTGCAATAATAGAAAACAAAAGAACCGTTCTATGCATGTTGTGTATATTGTAGCAGATGCAAAAGCTCGGAAAGCGAAGCTTTCCGAGCTTTTGTATATAAATCAACACACCCCGTAAAAAATGATACCTGCGGGCACTGCCGATCCTATACGCAAGATCATACTAATAGGACTTTAGCCTGCGCGCTTTGTCATGCTGTCTGATTTTCTCCAGCGCCTTTGCCTCAATCTGACGAATACGCTCTCGTGTTACCCCAAACTCCTTCCCCACTTCTTCCAGGGTATGGTAAGTGCCGTCCAACAATCCGTGTCGCATCTCCAATATCTTACGCTCCTTTTCGGAGAGGTGGTCAAGTATTTCCTGAATCTGGTCTGCCAAGATGCTGTGTGCCACCTCCTGATCCGGTGAAACCATTTTTTCGTCAGAGATAAAGTCAGATAGTCGTGAACGGTCATCGTCATCACCAATGGGTAGCTCAAGTGAGATAGTATCCTGAGATATTTTTTCAATTTGATAAATCTTCTCAACCTCAACACCCATCTCCGTAGCAATTTCTTCCGGCATTGGGTCTCGCCCAAGATCTTGCGCCAAGCGCCGAGAGACCTGTTTGTACTTTGCCATGGTCTCAACCATGTGTACCGGAATACGAATGGTGCGCGATTGATCGGCAAGTGCGCGTGTGATTGCCTGACGAATCCACCAGGTGGCGTAGGTGGAAAACTTAAAACCTTTCAAGTGATCAAACTTATCAACCGCCTTGAACAATCCCAGATTTCCCTCCTGAATCAAGTCAAGTAGTGTTAAATCGGGAGAACGTCCCACGTATTTTTTAGCGATGGACACAACTAAACGCAGATTGGCACGTGCAAGCAAATTGCGCGCTTCCTCGTCACCGTCCAGAATGCGTTGTGCCAAATCGCGTTCCTCTTGTGCGGTTAAGAGTGGGTACTGCCCTATCTCTCGCAAATACATCTGAATGGAGTCGTAGCTGCTGTCATTGCGGCGGTACGCGTTTTTCTGTGCGAGCACCTCAGCGGACGGATCGCTTCCTAACATACCACCGCTTTCCAGCACATCAATACCGGCAACGGAAAAATTCTCATACAGTTCTTCCAGGAAAGGTACGTCTTTTTCTATCTGTGGGAAGTATTTTAAAATTTCATCGTAGGTGACATAGCCACGCTCTTTACCCAACTTCATCAACTCCACTGCCTTTGCACGTTGCAGTTTCTGAGATTTACTTAGTTTTGTCGGTACTCGCTTTTTGGCAACAGTCCTCCCTGCCGCCTTCTTTACAGCGGTTTTCTTCGTTGCTTTTGTAGTTGTCTTCTTTGCAGTTTTCTGTACTGCGGTTTTTTTGGCGGTTGTTTTTTTAGCAGTAACAGTCTTTTTGACTGTTTTCTTTGCTACTTTTTTTGTTGCCTTTTGTACGGTTTTTTTTGCCGCTTTCTTTGTCACTTTTCGACTTGCCTGCTTGGCTGCCATAATGAACAGTACTATACAGGATTTTTTGCATTAGTCTAGCCCTTTTTGACCCCCTCTCAAGTAGTAATGCCAAATAGCTCCAAATCAACCATCAGTGCCGCTTCTTGTTTCTGCACCTCTGCAATCTGTTTTGCCGCATCTATCGCCGCTTCTGTGTCGCCATTCATATCGGCTTGTTTCTGCTGTTCCGCATATACCCGTCTTTTCTCACGACTGAGCAGACGGTTTAATTCATTTAAGTTTGTCACCACCTCATCCAGCACCTGTTTAATCGGTACTTTATCAATGTATTGCTCAATTTGAAAAGAGATACCGCTTAGATCAGCCGGATCATATTTCTCGGTCAGGTGTGCATGCGTTTGCTCAATTACCTTTTCCAAATGCTCCACAAGCAGGGGGACATACTCCTTGGGCAGCACATCAACCAAAACCGCAAAATATTTTTCCAGCTCCTCTTTTCTGCGTAACGCCCCCGATGTGTCGTTGTGGGCATCTTTATTTTCAGAACGTCGCGCCTGCTGTGTCACCTTTTTTGAGTGTGGTTGCGCAGCTATTTTTTCAATAAAGCGTTGTGTCTCAATATGGATGGCTTCTTGTGTGGTTTGTACCCGCTTGGCGATCACCCCTTCAAAATGCTCTTGATCTATACGATTTGGAATCCGTGCAACGTAGGGCAGTATCTCTTCTCGTACCTGCAACTTAAATGCGCGCTCATCGGTAGCCTGGTCCGCAAGCACCGCAAGCAGGTACTCAATTACATGTGTTGCTTGTCCAACCACTTTTTTAAATTGTGCTGCATCTTTTTGAATCATATCAGCGGGATCTTCCTCGTCAGGCATTCGCACCACTTTCACATCCATGCCGCGTGCCAGCATAAGCTCAGCTGCACGTTTGACTGCCGCAATACCGGCACGATCCGCATCAAGTGCCAACACCGCACGATTGCTCAAGCGCTGAAGCAACATCACATGGTGTGGGGTAAGAGCCGTGCCGGAGATCGCCACTGTGTTTGTGTAACCGGCTTGGTGTGCCATAATCACGTCAAATTGCCCCTCAACGCACAGGCAAAAATCCATACTGCGAATTCCCTGTTTTGCCTTATCGTAGCCATAGAGTATTTCCGACTTGTTAAATAAGTCCGTCTCCGGTGAGTTTACATACTTCGGCGCATCACTATCTTTACTTAAAATACGCCCCGAAAATGCAACAACATGTCCGGCGTTATCAAAAATAGGAAACATGATACGGTCTCGAAACATATCATACGCCTCCTTGCCAGCATCGGCTTCCTTTATCAGCCCCGCACGTAACATCTCCGGCACAGTATATTCTTCTTCCTCCAGTGCATGTTTTAACTCTCTCCATCCGTACTGCGGGGGACCGGGTGCGTATCCAATACGCCATTTTGCAATCGTTTGCGGGAGTACCCCACGCTGTTGCAAATACTCTTGTGCCTGTTTCATTCCGGACAGCGAACGTTCAAAATACACTGTTGCCGCCTCAAGTACATCGTACTGACGATCACGCTCAGTTTTTTTGCGCGGATCCTCCGGCACCAACTCCACTCCCGCCTTTTCCGCCAAAATCTTCAGTGCTCCCTTAAAGTCCACCCCTTCCATTGCCTGCACAAAGGTGAACATATCACCCCCTTGGGCAGTTGAAAAACAGTAGTACATACCGCGATCCGGAGATACAAAAAAGGAAGGAGTTTTTTCATTACTAAAGGGGGACTTCCCCTTCATACTCTTGCCTGCAGGGTGCAGTTCCACGTATGGCGCAACCACATCCACAATAGACAATCGTTCCTTAATCTGCTGTACCGCGTCATGTCTCGCCATAGATACCCTATTCTACCGCACTTTCACACACAACGCACAAATGCACGACCCGATGCAGAAAACATAATCTTGTGTACTTCCAGGTAACAAGTATGCACGCAACGGCAACAAGACTACAGAATCCTCAGCATATCTTTGCTGGTTGACCCTTATGTATATTACTATCGGTCGTTACTGACAAATCTCAAACTGCCTATTGGTTTACAACGTCACGAAGCATTGAACGAAATAGAAGTGATTGATGAAACAAACCTGAAAACATGTGTTACTATCGCTCCCGCTATACTATCATATATGATAGTATGTAATTATGAAGAAAAAAATAAGCGACCTTACCAACCAACAACGCATGGAGACACTGGACATGCTATACACCGCGGCGGGTGCCATCAAAGGGCGTGAGGCAACAAAACAATTTTTAAAAGAGCTACTCACACCCAGCGAACGCATCATGCTCGGGCGTCGTATCTGGATCGCTCGCTTGTTACTCTCCGGCTATACGCACGCGGAAATTGGTGCGGAACTTGAAGTAGGTCCAAACACAGTCGCAAAAGTAGACAAATGGGTACAGCAACAAATGCCCGGGTACCGCGAAGCAATAAAAGGCTTGGAGCGTGAAATGAAAAAACGTCAAGATAAACGGGATATTGCACAAAATCCCTACAGCCTGAAAGCACTTAAGAAAAAATACCCGCTGCATTTCCTTCTGTTCCCCAACCCAAAGTGATTCCTGTTTCATGTACTGACTGTTGTGGCCGCACACCTACGTTTAAGCTTCGAAATGCATACGACAAATGTAACAACGTTAGAGGTAACAACAACCGAACCTTGCAGGTTCCATATTTATTCAATACATATTCCGGGGGGATGCCAAACACTGAGAAATAAGTACCTTGAAAGCACTGTTTTATGTACCCGGCACCTGTCTCCATCAGTAGTGTTGTGTACTGACCACTTTCAGATAAGATAAAAGCAGATACATACACTATCATATATGATAG
>WFTF01000011.1 GCA_015485575.1 Patescibacteria group bacterium
AAACGCCGCTTGGCACCGGAAAAATGCTCCAACGCTCGCTTAATGTGCGCCTCTTCCACACCCAGAGTATGCGCTGCTGCCGTTGCCGCTGCGGCATTGAGCTGATTGTATAAGCCCGGTTGCGGCAAAGACAAAAGTGGGTCAAAAAAACGTCTATAATCAACCCGGCGACATACAGCATCGGTCAGCACCGGTGCCACCGCTGTGTCACCACTATCGTATATGAGAGTGCCCTGTTCGGGCACCTTCCGTGCAAGCTGCCGAAATGCCGCTTGTACATCCGCGAGGTCTCTGTAGTAGTCCACGTGCTCATGCTCAATGTTGGTGATCACCAGCATATCCGGCTGCAGTGTCAGAAAGTCCCTCTTATACTCGCAGGCTTCCACGACAAAGTACTTACTTTTCCCCGCGCGGAAATTACTCCCCGTTTTCGTACGCAGTGCGCCCACAATTGCCGTAGGATCAAAACTCGCCTCCTCTAGAATATCTACCAGCATCGCGGTGGTGGTGGTTTTTCCATGCGTTCCCGAAACCGCTATCAGGTAGTAGTCATTGGCAACCTCCCCCAACGCCTCAAAGTAACTTACCGTTCGGATCCCCGCTTCTTGCGCTGTTATAAGCTCAGGATTGTCCTTGGACACCGCCTCGGTATATACCACCAAATCCAGGTCATCCGCACTATCATATATGGTAGTGCCATCTTGTGAGTATGTAATATGTGCACCCTCTTGGGTAAGGTTGCGAGTATTCTCACTTTCAACAATGTCACTGCCGCTTACCTGTGCTCCCTCATGTAAATACAGCCGAGCAAGCCCCGACATGCCGATACCTCCGATGCCTATAAAATGTGTGCGGTTACTCTTCTTCATATATCTCCTCTACCAATTTCAATGTGTCTTCCACCTTTCCCATGTGCTCTGGCGGAAGTGTGGAATCAGAATAATCAAATAATTCCAAAACTTCTTCCTTTGTATAACCAGCAATTTTTAACAGATGAATCAATGGAATTCTTGACCGTGGATCATAACGTTGGTCATCTATCGTATAGCCATTTGTTTCAGCTTCCATATACGATTGCAATACCGTATCTCCAACCCCCAGACCCCTCTTGCGAATCTCATCTAATAGATCATCAAGATCTTCCACAAACACCGCCGCCGCACTAACCAGACCTGATTCAATATAGTCTCTGTCTCGGTTCTCGACCAACTGCTTGAGTAATTGCAGTGTGCGCCTAGGCTCTCGTATCAAGCGTTGTGCCATAAAAAATCGATCATATGGATTATATTCTCCACGCTCTTCAAAAGAATAATCTCCAACACGTTCTATCATATAGCACTAATTAGACGCATAAACATATCATTTCGTTCATATTCGTTTTGATATTGTTCAAACGATGCGAAGGCAGGACTAAATAAAATAATATCACCGTTGTCGGCAGCGAGCCGTGCCTCTTCCAGTGCCTGCTTGAGGTCTTCAACCGGCAAAACCTTTCTTTCGCAAGAAAGGTTTGTGAGTCCCGCAAGCAGGCGATCGGTTCCGGTGCCGGGTGTCAAAAGCACCTTTTTGCAATGTTCTCCAATTGCATCCACCAGCGGAGATACATCAATCCCTTTATCTGATCCCCCGGCAATCAATATGATATTTTTATTTCCGAGATCAAGTGCTTCAAGTGCAGCCACCGTCGCAGCCGGTGTGGTTGCATTGTTGTCGTTATAAATACGCACATGGTCAACTGTTTTGACGTATTGCAAACGACCCTCCACTCCACCAAAAGATGCAAAACCCTCAAAAATAAGCTCGTCTGAGAGACTGGTTGCTTTCAGTGCTTGATAGGCAAGTGCCGCATTTAAGCGGTTATGTTCCCCCGGCATTGCAAGTAAACAATCTTCGGGCAACACCGATGTGTCTGCGAGTGACACCTCCCCCCGCACGGGCAACTGTTTTTCTTTTATGAGGGTAAATACTTCCGGTGTGGTTACCAGCACACCCGTGTCTTCCTGGTGGGTAAATATGTTCGCCTTGTCCATAAAGTAGGCGTCCATGTCACCTTTGTAGTAGTCTAAATGATCTTCCATGAAGTTGGTAAATACGGCAATCTGCGGTGAAATACCCGCCCAACCAAAGCCCTGCAACTGCCACGAATCAAGCTCCATAACCGCCAGCGCATCCTCATGCACCTCCCTCAACAGCTGTAAGTTGGACACGCCGCGAATATTGCCACCAAGGATAATGGCCTCACCGGTTGCCTGAGACAAGACATGATGCACCATCCTGGTGACCGTACTCTTGCCGCGCGTACCGGTAACACCGATAATGGGTATATTGCTTAATTGTGCAAACAGTGCGGCCGATTGATGCAGGGGCACGCCCGCTTGGCGGGCATGGGCAAGGTACGGCGAGTCCTTCGGTACACCCGCCCCCACCAAAATAAAGTCTCTGTCTTCAAAGTCCTCTTTCTTATGTTCCCCAAGTCGCCAGACAATGTTTTCAAAACCTTTCAATCGATTGAAAGGTTTTGCGAGATCTTTTTCGCTTTTAAGATCAGTTATGATCAAGTCCGCACCACACTCGGCCAGATACTCAGCATCCCCCACCCCGCGACCAAGAAGACCCAGTCCCATGACGGTAATCTTTTTCCCTTTGAAAGAGTCTTTAAAATCCATTCCTGCAATAATACGCAAAAGTACATCAAATTGCCAGCTTTGTGTGATACACTTTCTTATATGAAAGATACGCTTGAAAAACACAAACTCTTTCCTTTCATTGCGTGGGGATTGATAATCGGTTTTTCACTGTTTGTGGGATACCTCAGCATCACACTCAATACCGAATCGGCAACACTCTCAGATCGTACCCAGCAGACGGTGCAGGTGCTCGGCAATACCCCGTGACCCCCTTACCTTTTTTACAAATATTTGTTATAGTAGCGGTCACTTTGGATATTTGTGTCCTTTGTCCGTGCTTAGCTCAGTTGGCTAGAGCATTCGACTGATACTCGAAAGGTCCCAGGTTCAAGTCCTGGAGCACGGACAAAAAACGTAAGTGTTCAAAAGCAACAGAAAATTTGCTGTTAGTATAAGGAGGGGTACCAAGGTGGCGTGACAAACGTACTCTCCAAAACACTGTGGAGATGACCACAAACTGCTTTCTCTTTTTTTTACCTTGTGCCACGCTGGTGCGATACGCCACACCGGCTGATAGTTTTTGTATAACCATATCTTGCGGTGTCTCCTAACCTAGGTCATCGAATGACCTAGGTTGTTGCTTGTTGCGTAAGTGAAGTCCACCTGTTCCATACACAGAAAAGTGTACAGATTTGGTTTTTTCTGCTGTGTATGCGGTATGATAGTGCTATGAAAACAGTCATAACGATACTGCTCTTTTTCGTGGCGATAACCATGCCTGATATGGCACTTGCCTCAGATCCCTTGCACACTCCGGCAGGTGACCTCATTGCGCGCACCTCGCAATTTATAAAAAACATACTGCTTCCGCTCCTCATCAGTCTCGCCTTCCTCTTCTTTCTCATCAACACTGCAAAATACTTCATCGTGGAAGGTGGGAGTGAGGAGGGTCGAAAAAAAGCGAAACGCAGCGCAATCTACGGCATTATTGCCTTTGTCCTTCTGTTTTCCCTGTGGGGGATTGTAGGCATGCTTGTTTCCGGTATTGGTCTTGAGCGGGCAGAATCACTCTGCCCCGACTACCTACTGCAAAATAATGGCGATTGTTTCAAGTAGTCACCACCTACTCTACAAACACATACAAACGTAAAATAACCCATCCTACAGTTTTGCACAACCCTCTCGACAAAGTAATCGAAACACAAAGCACCGCAGGCGGAGCCTGCGGTGCTTTGTGTTCTTCTCCATTCACATACGTTGCATCAATGCAGGATACATTCTCTTTTGTCTTATCCTTTTTTCCGGTCTTTCCCGGCGTCAAATACCAATTCTGAGATTGAGTATCATCTCTCATTATGTGCTCAATTGAGGCACATAATATCGACCAATCGTCTAGTAGCTGGTTGCTGGCTCCTAGTTCTTAGGAGCAAAAATCACTGTGTGATTTTTGCACCAGTTGCTAGTTACCAGTATCCAGCTACCAGAATGTCCAATTGGAATTAATCCACGACCAGCTTCCGCTAGCCGTGCCTTGTTACGACTTAGTCCTTGTTATCGAGCTTACCGTCGGCCGTGACGAGCACGGACTTCGGGCACTCCCGACTCCCCTGACTTGACGGGCGAATGTGATTCTTGGAACATCTCACGTTCCCACGTAGCAAGCGGATTTCCCGCACTACGCGAGCCCAGCAGTACGCTTATTCATTTCTGATTTAAGCTTCATTATTTGACGAACACCGTCTGCATCCAAATGCTTCCCTGAGCGAATCAGTTCAGCAATGCGGCAAAACAGCTCAAAACTGTTTCTTTTGGTACTCGTCTGCAGTTCATGCTGTTGGAAAAACGGAATAATAGTCTCAAAAATATCCTTCTGAGAACCGACCGTATATCGATAACATGATGCATGGTTACTTCTGGTTTCCTTTTGAAAGTAAACCCCACCGCAACCGAGAGTGTTTTGTATCTTCTCCAAAAGCGCTCTGTCCGCTTCCTGCAGTTTGATGTGAAAATGCAACTGAATGCGGTAACCTGTTTTGTAGGTCGGCATTTTCGAAACATTCACATAAAAACACCCTTCTCCATCAGTTATACCAACAACATACTCTGCTGATACTACCGGTTTTGTCCTTCCCCAGCTCAACTTTTTAGTGTCATTTATTTTCTTCTGTGACATACAAACACACGGTTCATAGTATCACTTTTAGAAAACAAATTACAAAAGATAAAGCTGGGTACTATGACGCAGCTGACTTCTCATGTGCGTAAGTTTCCATTAACACCTGAGATCTCCCCGGGTCACGTATACCTCTGTTCCACACATCCCATACGACCGCTTTGGTGTGTATCTTCCCCACCCTCACCGCGCTTCACTGTGGGTCGATACCGGTCTTTTTATGTACGGGCTATGTTTTGCGTTCCGGTCCTTCAATCCATTCCTCGCGGAGTTGGACCTACCGTTCTGCTACGCTCTCCTAGACGAAAGAGAGGAGTGGATTTTAACCACTTAGATGTATACGCTGCCGGGCGCATTTATTTGTGAGTACAAGGCTCGGGAACGTATTCACCGCAGCGTGCTGATCTGCGATTACTAGCGATTCCGACTTCATGTGGGCGAGTTGCAGCCCACAATCCGAACTGGGGTACGTTTTATAAGGATTTGCTCCACCTTACGGTATTGCGTCCCGTTGTGCGTACCATTGTAGCGTGTGTGCAGCCCAAGGCATCAAGGGACATGCTGACCTGGCGTCATCCTCACCTTCCTCTCCCGTGAGGGAGCAGTCTCGCCTGACACTTGTAACAGGCAACGAGGGTTGCGTTCGTTTCCCCACTTAAGGGAACAGCTCAAGCCACGAACTGACGACGGCCATGCATCACCTGTCCTACACCCTCGAAGGCTTCCCGAGTTTCCCCGGGCGTGCAGTAGGATATCTAGCCTTGGTAAGGTTCCTCGCTTAGCGACGAATTAAGCCACGCGCTCCACCGCTTGTGCGAGCCCCCGTCTATTCCTTTGAGTTTTAAGCTTGCGCTCGTACTACCCAGGCGGTCCGCTTAATGCGTTAGCTTCGTCACTGAGAGGGTCGATTCTCCCAATAACCAGCGGACAGCGTTTAGGGCTAGGACTACCGGGGTATCTAATCCCGTTCGCTACCCTAGCTTTCGTGCCTCAGCGTCAAGAAAGCGCCAGTGAACTGCCTTCGCATTTGGTATTCCCCATGATATCAACGGATTTCACCCCTACACCATGAGTTCTGTTCACCTCTCACTTCTTCTAGTTATACCGTTTCGAATGCGGATCTGAGGTTGAGCCTCAGGATTTAACACCCGACTAATATAACCGCCTACGCACCCTTTACGCCCAGTGAATCCGGGTAACGCTTGGGGCTTCTGTATTACCGCTCCTGCTGGCACAGAATTGGGAGCCCCTTATTCATGAGGTAACGTCAATAAACTTCCTCCCTCATAAAAGGTGTTTACGTCCCTAAGGACTTCATCCACCACGCGGCGTCGCTCCGTCAGACTTTCGTCCATTGCGGAAGATTCTCGACTGCGGCCTCCCGTAGGAGTATGGACCGTGTCGCAGTTCCATCGGTGGGGGTCAGGCTCTCACCTCCCCTATCCGTCGTAGCCTTGGTACGCCGTTACCGTACCAACAAGCTGATAGAACGCAGGCCAATCCCAAAGCGATAAATCTTTACTAGTGACTGGTTTCTAGTTGCTAGTTACTGGTTGCGCACTTCGTGCGCTCGTCGCTTTGCTGCGCAAAGCGACTACCAGATACTAGTCACCAGGAACCAGTCACCAGACCATCAAGTATTATCCCGACTTTCGCCGGGTTATTCCTGACTTTGGGGTTTGTACCTACGTGTTCCTACCTCGTCTGCCATGGGTCTAAACCCATTCGACTTGCATGCCTCATCCACGCCGCCAGCGTTCACCCTGAGCTAGGATCAAACTCTAAGTTAAGACAGGTTCGGAGCGTCTCTCAAAGAGAAACAGCTTCTTACCTGCGTTTCAGTATACTTCCGTGTGTACTCTGTAACACGTACTAACTGAAACATCCAAAGGATAAGACAAAAGAAAATATATTCTCTTGTCCTGCTGTACCTATATATGTCTATATAAGTGATGCGTACCGTCACACTACGGAACGTCAAAAGGACGTTGCGTAATGCAACTAATGTACATTCCTAACCAACCTAATAAGGCAAAGTTGATTAAGACGTATGTGATTGTCAAGGTTCCCTGTTTCCCTCGGAAGCGCCAAGGCGGAGTATCCGCCTGCATCGGCAGCGCAAATCTGCCTCACCTCGCCTCCAAACAGTGCCCGCCATTATACAGATGTCTAAAAATAATGCAAGTGCTTCGTGTGTATGTAAAAAGAAGAGCAAAAAAACAAACCGTTCACTGTCCAAAAAACACAAAAAACAAGTGCGGGTTTACGCTAAACACAAACCTGTCGTGTATCACGAGCATTATACGAAGAGTGTCACACGCTTGGATATACTCGGAATCTTTTGAGTTTTTGAAAGCAACCTATGCCAGCTGCAAAGGCAAAAACTGCATACAAATCATACAAAACGGCCCCGCGGAAATCTCCACGGGACCGGTAGTTCTCAGAGTGTCAGGACGAGGCCTCTGCCTCATACTGCTCCTTGCAGCCCTCGACCACACCCGGGCGCTTGCCCGGTTCCTGCCACTTCGCTTGGCAGGAGATGACCTGCTGACGCTCTGCGTCGGTCAGGCTCTCCCAGGAGCCGCGGAAAACCGGCATGTCGGCGAGATACTCACGCCAGGGCTTGGGCGGTTGGGGTTTGGAAACCTGCTGCCCGTTGGGGAGCGTCACCGTCTCCCCTTTCCGGTACGCCCTCCAGTTCTTGCGAGACAGAAGGAAGACATCACCGGAGGCAGTCTGGACCGCCCCCCAACCGCGCAGCCAACTGCACTCCTTGATGAGCGAGTTGACCAGATCCATGCGATTGGGCTCCACCTTCAGCTGGATCATGCTCATGATCCCGGCCTGGAACTCCTGACAGCCGGTTTCAACGAAAACATAGGCACTGGAGCTGGAGCTGGAGCTGGCACTTGCATTGGCATTGGCAGACACACCGATAGTGATGGTCTGCGCGGACGCAGTGCCTGCCGTCAGAACCGCCAGGGCAACCGCCGCTGTGACGGTCGTGAATTTCGAAAAGATCATGTTTCCCCTCCTTTGGGATGATTGAGAACTGGTTCGTGACAACGCACTGTTTTTCACTACGCTGTCTTGTGCGGCGTACGCTACCACAAAAATATAATAGTGGAACTTGTCAAAAGATATTTTTGTGGTGTAATGATTTCTATAAATGTTTTGGTTGCATATGAAAAAGGGCTCGGCGCATGCCGAGCCCTTTCGTTTTTTTTCGCAGCCGTCGTCCCCTTAGGGGTTGACGTCGGTCTCGATATTCACCCCCGACGCAGTGGTTGCGCTCGCCGAGGAAGAGTTGCCGCCTGTCGAGGAGGCGACGACGCTGGTCCGGATGTTCATGGAACCTCCCAGCTCCACGCTCTGGTCATAGTTGGGACCGTCTTCACCGCCGGCAAAGATGAAGCCCGCCATCTCCTGCTGGATGACGACCACGTCGCCCGCACCCTGCGAGAGGGCGCCACCCTCGGCAGCAATCTGGGCACCCACGTCGTTGGACGAGGCATCCGCCTCGCCGCCAGACTCCAGCGCCATCAGCGACAGCATCGCGTTGCTGCCGAAGCCCACAGAGATGCCGCCGGTCCAGCCCCACGACTGAGCATCAAACTCAGCCCAGCTGCCCCAGCCGCCGTCAGTGCCGGCGCCGGTCTGTGTGCCGGTGCCCACCGTGGAGGTGGTGCTTCCGACACCGCCAGTAATGGTGACCGCAACCGCATCGGAGTTCGCTTCCGCCGACGGGTCGTGCGGCAGGTCCCAGTTCCAGGCCATAGCCGGCGGCGCTCCGAGACCGAAGGTGACCGTAAACGCGGTCAGCACCGCAAAGAACAGTTTTTTCATTTTCGTTCCCTTTCCTTTTTTGAAATCCCACCACCCCACGTACCCTAAAGTACGTGGCGTGGAAAGTGCCCATACACTACCCTGTGCTTTGCAAAATGCAACTAGACAAAGCAGTATGTATATGTTGTTATGTAAAACCGCATAACCCTCAAAAACAGTTAGACGTCTTGCGAACAAAACGGTACAATACGCAGCGATATGCCACAACAAGAAACCATCGTTATGTCGGTTGGCGGGTCACTGATTGTACCTGACACCATTGACACACACTTTTTATCATCACTGAAAAATCTTATTGAAGCGGAGACAGCCAACGGTCGTCGTTTTATTATCATCGCAGGAGGCGGACAAACAGCCCGACGCTACCAAGAAGCGGCGG
>WFTF01000012.1 GCA_015485575.1 Patescibacteria group bacterium
GTATACTGTTCTATGTGTTATTTATAAAAACACTATTCGCAAACCATTCATGGATACTATACTCTTCAAAACCTCTACAATTACCGATGGGAATATGTCCTTTTTAATCGGGGATGTGGCGCAAGCTTTGCAAAACCGTAAAACATTTCTGGAACAAAATGGCATTGATTTTGAAAAAAGTATCTGCATGCGCTGTGATCATGGTGAACGTATTATGATCGTAGATGCAAAAACCGACAGCAGCTACTTTGCAAACACAACCCAAGCGGCAATGCCGCTTGCGGAAGTCTTGGTGACGCAAGAACAAAATATCGCACTGCTGCTATTAACTGCCGATTGTTTACCAACACTGCTGTATGATCCTCACACAAGCACCATCGCACTTGCACACTTCAGCCGCCAGACCATTGCGCAGCTGCTCCCGCAAAAAACCGTCGGTTTTTTGCGGGAGCACTTCGGCATAGACCCCGCA
This sequence comes from Patescibacteria group bacterium, assembly GCA_015485575.1. GTDB lineage: Bacteria > Patescibacteriota > Minisyncoccia > Phycocordibacterales > UBA918 > OLB19. Next base: position 473 of record WFTF01000012.1, read on the forward strand.
CACCTGCAGGTGTCTGTGGGTCCACACATACATGCCACTTCCTACCGTTTCCCCGCACCCATGAAGGAAGTGTCATACACGCTCTTGCCACACACCTTCACGAAAGAAAACTATACACACATAGACCTGCCCAGCGCACTGCGTGCACAATTAACCGCAACGGGCGTGGCACCTGATCTTATTTCCTTCAGCCCCATTGACACAGTCACCTCAGCGCATCACTTCTCACACTATGCAAGCACCCGTGCACGCAAGGAAGAAGGCAGACTCTTGACCTACGCGCAGCTTGCAGAGTGCAACTCTGCTTCCTAGGTTACTTCAGTGTCAACACAAAGTGCTCCAGAGCATCATCAATGGCAACCTGCCCCCCGTGCCCTTCGTGATACACTCGCAGCAGTCGCTGTGAGAGTGCTTCCAGCTCTCCTTCCTTAAACAAAGAGAGCGCGCGTTTTGCTTTTGTGTATGGGTAGTCCTTCATGCCGGCTTCTTTGGCAGACGCGGTTTGCCGAGCCAAGCGCAATGTCTTCAACTGCCACCACAGTGTGCCGATAATTTCCTCGGGACTCACTCCCGCCTGCTTTGCCTGTTGCAGCTGCAGCCAGAGCTGTTTTTTATTTTTTTGGGACAGTGCGTCTGCCATTTTGAATGTGTTAAACCGTTCTGCATCCTTCTTTTTGTACTCTTTAGCAACCGTTGCATACTTTGCAAACTTTTTCTTTTCCGCAACCAACAGCGCCTCTTCAATAATCACGAACATATGTGCAGACTCGGCAAAGAGCGCAAGGTGTGCAAGAGTATCGTCATACATTTCTTTTTTTTGCGAAGGATTATCAAGCAAATACACGTGAGTCTCCCCAAACAGGGAGGTTGCACCTGCCAAATCCGCAAATAGTCCGGGGACGTACCTGTCCGCATCAATATGCACCACCGTTGCCCCTTTCTGTTTCTGCGCACGCACAAAGTCATGTGCCTTTTCCTGTACGGTCACCGTGTCGTTTCCAAAGTAGATGTGCAACATAGCAGTATTGTACACAAAATATACATAAATACAGAATGTCCGTTTTATATATTGCTACACTCACAATGTCTGAGCAGCACCTACGAAGTATTACTCTTATGCCACAGTCTGCAGCTCAGCCCAGTTGGGACCGACGGACACATCAACCACAATCGGCACTCCGTGCGTTTCCCGATCGTGAAGTACCTCCTGCATAAGCTTTTGCAGTTTCGGTACCTCTTTTTCCACCGACTCATGCTTCACTTCAAAGATAAGCTCGTCATGCACCTGCAGCAACATGCGTACCACATCCAACTTCTTTCCTTTTTTCAAGTAGGTGTACACCTCATTCATGGCAATCCGCATAATGTCGGCAGCTGTACCCTGCACGGGCGCATTGATTGCCATACGTTCCGCTTGTGCGCGAATAAAAGGTGCGCCCGAGGTGATGCCGGGAAAATGGCGACGCCTGCCAAAAAGCGTCTTGGTGTATCCGTGCAAACGCGCAAAGTCTTTTGTTTCCTCAAGATACTCCGCAAGGCGCGTAAAGGTATTGAAGTAGGCGTTGAGAAACTCCTGTGCTTCCGCTCGTGTACAGTCTTCTCCCAGATTGCCGCGCAACGCATTGACCCCCATGCCGTAGAGAATGCCGAAATTGATGACCTTTGCTTTGCGGCGCATGTTGCTATCAACCTGATGCGCGGGCACCCCAAAGACACGCGCGGCAACGGCGGTATGCACATCTTCTCCGTTTTTGAAAATCTCTATGAGTTTCCGGTCACCGGAGAGTATGGCGGCAATGCGCAGCTCAATTTGTGAGTAATCTATGGAAATCATGGTGTAGCCCTTGCTTGCCACAAACCCCTTGCGAATCGCCCTACCCTCTTTGCTGCGTACCGGTATGTTTTGCAAGTTTGGGTCGCGGGACGCCATGCGTCCGGTAACCGTTCCGGTCTGCAGCAACGTGGAGCGCAGGCGTCCATCGTCAGAAACCATCTTTGGTAAGTTATCAATGTACGTGGAAACAAGTTTTTGCAACTCGCGATAGCGCAAAATCTCCACGATAATAGGATGGTCATCGCGCATTTTTTCCAATTCACTTTCACGTGTGGAACGCTGTCCGCCTGCAGTCTTCTTTTGATTTTTCGGCTTGAGTCCGAGCGTGTCGTAGAGCACCTCCGCCATCTGCTTTGGTGAGTTTATATTAAATGCCACCCCGGCGTGCGCATGGATACTCTCTTGCAGCTGGTCCAGCTCTTTATGCATGGTTTTGGAAAGCGTCTTGAGGTACTTGGTATCCAAGGTAACTCCCATACTATTCATGTATGCCACCACCTCCATCAGTGGTTTTTCAATATGTTCAAAGACGTAGGTAAGGTCTTGATCTTTCAGTTGCGCTACAAGTTTTTTTTCTATTTCCGCAAAGTCAGTCGTTTGGAAGTAGGATCGTCCGTAGTCAATGATGTCCTCATAGGTTGCGTTGGTGCGCTCGCTTTCCACAAGCCACAGCATAATGGACACGCGTGCCACATCCTTGTCAGACACACCGCTTCCCGACTGATCCACGGAAGTATCATCACCAAGCGCAAAGAGGTCCTTGATACGTATTGCCAGCGTGCGAAATCCAAGCTCGGTACACAGCGACAAAACCGCATCGGTGTCCACCTCCTCTTTCCAGTGCTGCGCGGGTAACGTGTAGGTAATCGGTACATCGGTGCGTATGGTTGCCAGCATTTTTGAAAACTGTGCATCTTCTTCGTGTTCTTTTAAGAGAGTGACGATACGTGGGGTGATACCGGCATCTAAAAACGCCTGCTCGTTCTTTTTAAGCTTTTTGTATATGGCATCAATAGACCCAAAGGTGGTAATGAGTGTAGTGGCGGTCTTTTCTCCGATACCGGGGATACCGGGAATGTTGTCCGAGGGATCTCCCCGCAAGCCCTTATAGTCCGGCACCTGCTTGGGTCCGAAACCAAAGCGCTCACGCACCGCCTTTTCGTCATACAGTATCGTATCCTTAATGCCTCTGCGCAAGGTATACACCTGCACCCGTTTTTTATCGACACACTGCAGCGTATCCATGTCTCCCGAAGCGATAATGACCCGAATGTCGGACCGGTCCTGCAGCTGGTACGCAATAGTGCCGAGCACATCATCAGCTTCAAACCCTTCCTTTTCATAAATGGGAATACGGAAGGCGTGAAAGATGTCCCGTGACCGGACAATCTGTGTTACCAAACTGTCGTCTGTTTTTTTTCTGCCGCTTTTGTAGTTGTCATAAGCATCGTGGCGATAGGTCGGTTTGGGTACATCGTAGCACGCGGCAATATAGTCCGGCTGCAGCTCCTCTATTATTTTCAGAAGCATGGTAATCACCCCATACAGGGCGCCGGTTGGCTCACCTGACGGTGAGGAAAAATCGGGAAGCGCGTGGTAGGCGCGATGCAAAATCGCATGTGCATCCAACAGTACCAGTGTTTTCTTTTGTGTGTGTTTACGTGTTGCCATGGGTGATTTTCATCAGTCGCTCCTCTCCATGTATATCTAAAGACAGGTGTATGGTCTCAGGTGGCAGCAGTTCCTCAATATGCTCCGCCCACTCAATACACATAATAGTACCTTTTTCTCGCAGAAGCTCTTCAAACCCCAGAACCCGCATCTCGTCAATGTCCTCAATGCGGTAGGCATCAATGTGCACCAGCTGTGTGAAAGGTTGGTGCACAAGCGGGTACTGTTTCATAATCACAAAGGTTGGGCTGGTGACCGCCTCTTGCACCTGCAGAGCGGATGCTAGTGCTTGCACAAATGTCGTCTTACCCGCACCAAGGTCTCCGTGCAATGCAAGCACCACCGCTTTGGTGCGCTCTTTTTTTTCTATAGCTATCGAAAGCACGCGCTTTGCCGCGTGCGTCATGTGTGTCGCGTCAGGAATGTGTATCTCTTCCATGATACTTGCATTGTAGCATCTGCGCGGAAGCTTCGCTTCCACTCAGAAAAACAGGTTATACGCAAACAAGCACCATTATACGGGGACTGTGTCAGCTTTATTCAAAAATACTTGCTACAATAGAGCTACCATGACGCACTTTGATGACACGTTTGATGACAAGCGACTTGCGGCGCTGTACAAACAAGAAGAAGAGAGTTTGATTAAAGAACTTTCTTTGAAGTATAGCTTAAAGTACATTGATCTTCGCGGCCTTACCCTCAATCCTGAGGCAATCAAAATACTTCCGGAAGCAAAAGCGCGAGAGGGGAAAATGGTTATTTTTGATAAAACAAGAAAACGACTCTCTGTTGCAATACGCAACCCAAACAACCCAAAAACGAAAACCGTCCTCAAGGAACTGAAAGATGCCGGATACGAAACTACCATATATATGACCTCTACACTGAGCTTGGAGCATGCGTGGCAGCGTTATAAAGATCAGAAACATACAGTCGCCACAAAAAAAGGTGCGCTTGACATTGATACTGAAAACATAGCCGCGCAGGTATCCACCTTCAAAACACCACAATCGGTTGCGCATCACATTCTGAACATACGCACCATCAATGGCGCGCGGCGTATCTCTGAAACTCTTGAGACTATTTTTGCGGGGGCAATTGCCCTTGGTGCATCCGATATCCATATTGAACCGGAAGAAACGGGTATTCGTTTACGCTACCGTTTAGACGGTGTGCTCCACGATATTATTGACCTTGAGCGTCACCTCTACGAACGTCTTATTTCGCGCCTGAAACTCCTGTCGGGTATGAGGTTAAACGTACACAATGAAGCGCAAGATGGGCGCTTTACCTTTAGTATTACCGATAAGGAAATAGAGGTGCGATCTTCGGTCATACCCGGCACTTCCGGAGAGTCTATGGTGATGCGTTTATTGGACCCTACCGTTGCCAGCTTCAGTATGGATAACTTGGGATTAAATAACAAACTCTACGAAGTTATGACAGAAGAATTGCAACGCCCCAACGGTTTGATCATCACCACAGGACCAACCGGATCGGGAAAAACAACCGCCCTCTACGCCTTCTTAAGAGAAACACACAAACCGGGTATCAAAATCATCACCATTGAAAATCCGGTTGAGTACAAACTTGATGACATTGTACAAACACAGGTCGGCGACGACTATACCTTTGCTTCGGGATTGCGTGCAGTGCTACGGCAAGATCCTGACGTGATTATGGTTGGCGAGATTCGCGACAGAGAAGTGGCGGAAACAGCCATTCACGCCGCACAGACGGGACACTTGGTATTCTCAACACTGCACACCAACAGTGCCGTTGGCGCTTTTCCGCGATTGATTGATTTGGGAGTTGATTATCGCATGATCGGCGCGTCCATCAATATCGTTCTTGGTCAACGTTTAGTGCGTATACTCTGCGAAGCGTGTAAAGAAAGCTACGTTGCAGACGCAAAAGAAGAAGCGTTAATACGACAAGTGCTCAGTACACACCCGCAGCAACCTAAAGTGCAAACACCTATTACACTCTATCGTGCACAGGGCTGTGAACAGTGTGGGCATACCGGCTTTAAGGGACGATTGGGAGTGTACGAGGCGATTCGTGTGGATGATGCAGTTGAAGAGGCGGTCATTCGTGACCCTCGAGAGCATGTACTACTTGAAGCTGCCCGACCGCAAGGTATACCCACCATGGCAGAAGATGGGATTGAGAAGGTACTCAAGGGAATCACCTCCCTTGCGGAACTGCAGCGGGTGGTAGATTTGCGAGGAGGACGCCATATGCAAAAAAACAACCCCGAGGACGAGGCGTTTCTATCACATGTAGTCTGATCAACAGTTTGTTTACATTCTATGTGTATATTTGAAACAGACCAACTGTGCAGTGTTCGGTCAAGAGTGAATTTGAAATATCTGTGGTATATTCACCACAGAGTATCTTGTTCCAGTGGATAATCCTCTAAACAAAACTTCCTGGGGGAAGAGTATGTAAAACTAAGAAAATAGCACAGTGCTCTCACTCTAAGGTGAGTACCACACTACACTCGTTTTACATCCTTTTGTTGCTTAGAGGATTATTCACTTGAACACAAAACAAACACGCAGTGATGCGTTCTTGTATACAAATGTTGATTGTAGAGAGCGGTGCCATGGTTGGCACGGGAACGTATTGCGCTACATACTAGCACAGTATAAAAAAAAGTCAAGCACTTTTCGGCACCTTTTAGCTTTCTGATAAAACCTGGGTCATTCGATGACCTAGGTTTTGCTATTGACTACTGGATAACAGCTACAGACGCTTGCAAGTATGAAAAAGAGCATTTTCCCGATACAATAAAGAGCACAAGGGATTATGAGTAACACAACACCACACACCTTTACCCGAGATGCTGCGGGGAACCTGGACCAAACGCTTCGCCCACACTCATGGGAGGAGTATGTGGGTCAGGCAAAAACAAAAGAAAATTTACGCATTTTGCTGACAGCAGCGCGAGAGCGCGGGCATGCCGCAGAACACATCCTGCTGTATGGACCTCCCGGACTGGGAAAGACCACACTGGCACACCTGATTGCCAAAACCCTGGGTACCAACATGCGCAGCACCTCAGGTCCCGCCATAGAGCGAGTGGGAGACTTGGCAGCTATTTTAACCAACCTCTCTCCGGGCGATGTGCTGTTTATAGACGAGATACACCGTCTGTCAAAGAGTATTGAGGAAGTGCTCTACCCTGCCATGGAGTCGGGGGTGCTAGACATCATCATCGGTAAAGGACCCTCTGCGCGAACGGTGCAGTTGGAACTGCCACCTTTTACTCTGGTGTCCGCAACCACACGCATCTCACTCCTATCCGCTCCGCTGCGTTCTCGCTTTTCGGGGGGTACCTTCCGCCTTGAGTTTTACAGCAATGAAGAAATTGCACAAATACTCAAACGATCTGCCTCTCTTTTGGAAGTGCAGGTGTCTGACGAATTGTTGCTGGATATTGCAAAACGTTGTCGCGCCACACCGCGTACCGCAAATTACCTGTTGAAACGCTGCCGCGACCTGGCACAGCTGGAGCAAAGTGACCTAAACGAAGACGTTATCAACCGCACCTTTGAGCTTTTGGAAATAGACCCGCTGGGGCTGAATGCACCCGACCGCGGTGTCCTGCGTACCATTATTGAAACATTCAACGGAGGGCCGGTGGGGCTCAACACCATTGCCGCAGCAACCGGCGAAGAGCAGTCCACCATCGCGGACGTTATTGAACCATACCTCATTCGCCAGGGATTGCTTGAGCGCACCCCGAAAGGACGTGTTGCCAGCGCTGCTGCATATACCCATATGCAAAACATATAACACCTAAACACAGATGACGGCACCTGTAGCGCACATATGAGAAAAACGCCGAAGGTACTCCGGCGTTTTCTGCACGACAGGGGTGTTTCTTACAGCGGTACACCCATATAATTGTTTCCGTTGTGATCCAGCTGATCCAAGACCACGAAACCTCCTGCAAGCAGTGCAATGACCTTCCCCTGTACCTGATGGTACTTACTCAGGTACAGAGTTGCAATATCACCTCTGTTTTTCATATTCCCCTCCGTTACTTCCGCATATAAACATACAACTGAGTAAAAAGAAGTCAATACCTTGCACTCATGTGTAAACTTTCATACACTGCAGAGAATCAGTTAAAAAAGTAACATTATGGCTGGACATAATAAATGGTCAAAAATTAAACACAAAAAGGCGGCAACTGACGCAGCAAAAAGTAGAATTTTTTCAAAACACTCTGCACTGATTGCCATGGAATCACGAAAGGCAAACGGGGACGTGCATTCACCGGGACTTGCTGCAGCAATCGAGCGGGCTAAAAAAGATTCTATGCCAAAAGAAAATATTGAACGTGCCATAGCAAAAGGTACGGGTGCGGGAGCGGCAGCAATGGAAGAGGTGCTGTTTGAGGGATACGGTCCGGGTGGTGTGGCACTTTTGATACAAGCGGTTACCGACAACAACAATCGCACCTCCGCTGAAATTCGTGCAATATTTTCAAAAAACGGTCTTGAAATGGGTACACCGGGCAGTGCCGCGTGGGCGTTTGAAAAAAATGCCGATGGTGGCTATACCCCCACAAATCCAATGGACCTGGACGATGAAACCGGAGAAAAGCTCGCTGAGTTTATTGAAAAACTTGAGGAAAACGATGATGTTACCAATGTGTACTCCGCTGCAGACACTCCCGATGACTAAGTACTCCACCGTCTTATGTAACCGAACACCATCTGGAGAGACTGCATCCGACAACATATGACCAATAAAATACACATAGTGCGATATATCGAACTATGTGTATTTTGTTTATTTCGTAAGTGTGGAGGGTGAGTGGTATGATGATACATATGCGTGTGTTGGCAATAGATCCCGGATACGATCGTTTGGGTGTGGCGGTTTTGGAAAAGCGGAACGGAAAAGAAACACTTTTGTTTTCAGACTGCATCCACACCTCAAAAAATAACTCTTTAAGCGAGCGGTTGCATGAGCTTGGAACACAGTTTCAATTACTCATTGAAAAGCACCGGCCTGATGTGGTTGGTGTGGAAACTCTGTTTTTTAACAAGAACGTAAAAACCGCCATAGGTGTCGCGCAGGCGCGGGGTGTTATCCTTTTTTTGGCAAAAAATGCAGGATGCCGCGTGTATGAATTTGGCCCACAGGAAATCAAAATTGCGGTTACCGGCTATGGAAACAGTGATAAGAGTGCGGTGATTGCCATGGTAAAACGTTTGGTGGCCAACGTACCGAAAGAGGCGTTGGATGATGAATATGATGCGATTGCGGTTGGGGTGACCACACTTGCACAACACGCGTAAGGTGATAAAATCTGCAACCAAAGTATCATTCTTGCATTCCAAAACAGACTTTGCTATTTTGATACGGAATTAATTGGATAACGTTTTAACACAAAAAGAACTATGATCTTTTTTACCACAACACGCAGCGATGACGAGCTTACTGATGACCCAAGTGACGTAGAAGAGTTGGATGCTGGCCTTGATGATGCGGTCCTTGATGAAGTTGCGGGTGTAGATGATGTGGCCGACGACACAGAAGGATTTGGTATTGTGGATGAAGAGGTTACCTCTGAGGATGATCCGGACACAGAAGAGGAAGAAGAGGAGGATCTGCTGGAAGAAGAGCTGGAGCCGGAAGAAGATGCAGACGATACGGAATACGACAGCTTTGATGACATAGATGAACTGTAAAGTGAACAAATGCCCGAAGGGCATATTGTGAACTTTCACAGGATAGTTTATTTAGGTAAAACCGAGACCCTAACGAGATCTTACCAAACTGGTATCGGGAGACCGAAGACAAAGCAACCACAGCAGGCAGCCTTTATAAAAA
>WFTF01000013.1 GCA_015485575.1 Patescibacteria group bacterium
ATTACATTTCCCAACGACTTACTCATCTTTTGCCCGCCACTGTTTATAAACCCATGATAGACAATTCTGTCAGTTGTCTTGATATCCGCACTTTTGAGCATCGCCTGCCACATAATAGACTGGAAGCGTACCTGATCCTTCCCCGCCAGTTGGGTGACATAACCTTCCCGCCAGAACTTTTTGAAGGTGCCCGCTTTATCATCCGGCCAGCCGAGCGTGGATACATAGTTGGTTAAAGCATCAAACCAGACATACATCACCTGCGAATCATCCTCCGGAACCGGAATACCCCAATTCATACGTGAGACTTCACGCGAAATACTAAAATCTTCCAACCCGCTTTTCACAAAATTCAGCGCTTCTTGACGTCGATACTCCGGCAAGATAACCCCTTCTTGCGAAAGATAGTCTTGCAGATAATCCTGGTAGTTTGAGAGTTTGAAAAAATAATTTTCTTCTTCCACTTCTTCCACCGGTTTTTTATGAATCAAGCAACATTTGTTTTCATCAAGTTCGTTTTCTTTGTAGTACACTTCACATCCAATGCAGTAAAGACCTTTATACTTTTTTTTATATATATCCCCCTTCGCTTCGCAACGCCTCCACATTTCTTGTGCAGCCCTTTTATGTCCTTCACCGGTGGTGCGAATAAAGTTGTCGTAAGAAAGATTGAGTGCTTCTTTAAGGCGGTTAAACTCTCCTGCAAAGTGATCCACATACGCCTGTCTATCTTGCCCCTTTTCATCCGCCTTTTGTGCAATTTTTTGCCCATGTTCATCAGTACCGGTATTAAAAAACACTTCGTGTCCCTTCAAGCGCCAGTAGCGTGCCAACGTATCCGCCTGTACGATCTCAAGCCCAAAACCGATGTGCGGATCGGCATTTACATACGGCAAGGTGGTTGTGATATATCTTGCTTTTGTGTCTGACATAGTGAAAGTACTCTATCACAAATACAGGAAAGCTATAAGAGGGTGCCCTACGGGCACCCTCTATGTATCACTCACTTCCAAGGCGGGAAACCCCCTGCCTGCAGAGCGATGTTTGTGTCTGCACGAGTCCACTCTGAGCTACCGCTACAAAGCTCCTCGCCAAACAAATACCTACCCGATTCCATAAGATCAAACAGTCTCTTGAGGTACTCATCCACACAACATAGGCAAACTCCTTGTTGCACGGTCGCACGCATGGAAGCAAGTATCCATACGCCGTCTTTTTTGTTACTACTTGGATCAAATATGTACGAATCAGACAACTCATACCCGCGAGCCTCTAAAAAAACCTCAACTACGCGAAGTGTGTTGTGCAGTTCTGGCATCGTATGCCCCTCCTCGTCCGATAAGAGGGTACACTATTTTATGTAGGTGGCAAGTTCCTTTATATGCACCCGTTCTTGCGCACCGGTGTCACGATTGCGTACGGTCACCGTATCTTTATGTTCGGGTTTTTCCTCTCCGAGCGTTTCAAAATCAATCACCACACAGTACGGAGTTCCAATTTCGTCCTGCCGGCGGTAGCGCTTTCCGACGTTTCCGTTATCGTCCCATGCAACATTGCCAAACTCTTTTTTCAGTGCGACAAACACCTCCCGAGCTTTTTCAACCAACGGTGGCTTGTTTTTCAAGAGGGGTGAGATGGCAACACGGTACGGTGCCAGGTGTGCCGGCAGCTTGAGATACACTCTGGTACCCGATCCCATATCGTCTTCAGTGTATGCCTCAGACAGCACCGCCATAAACGTACGCCCCACCCCAAAGGACGGCTCAAGCACATGCGGTACAAAACGACTGCCATCCGCTTCTATGTATTCCAAAGACACCCCACTTGCGCGTATATGGTTTTGCAGGTCATGGTCGCTACGGTAGGCAAAGCCGGAAAGCTCGTCAAACCCCTTGCCCGGATAGTTATACTCAAAGTCAACGGTACGCTTGCTGTAGTGTGCCAAACCATCTCCTTCCACCTCCACTTCACGAAGGTTCTCACCGGAAAGACCCAGGTGCTTATGCCACGCGCGAATCTCCTCAAGCCATTTTTCATACTCAGCTTCCCAACTCTCTTCTTTTACAAAGTATTCAATTTCCATCTGCTCAAACTCTCGCACCCGAAAGAGAAACTCGCGCGGAGCAATCTCGTTGCGAAACGCCTTGCCAATTTGCGCAATACCAAAAGGTATTTTTGGCGACATGGAGTCAAGTACATTTTTAAAGTTCACAAAAATACCCTGTGCGGTTTCCGGTCGCAGGTATGACTTTTGTGTGCCCTCCGCTCCCACCTTAGTTTCAAACATGAGATTGAAATCTTTTTGTTCCCCCAGTTGCCCCTTACAGTCGGGGCATGTGGTTATGTCTGTCAGGTGATCCGCCCGAAAGCGCGCATTGCACTGTGTGCACACCACCACCGGATCGGAAAACCCCGCGCCGGTGTGTCCTGATGCTTCCCAAACTTTTTCATTCATTAAAATAGCCGCGTCTAATCCGTACATATCTTCACGAGCATCAACGAACATCTTCCACCACTCACGTTTTATGTTGTTATTGAGTGCCACACCCAAGGGACCAAAGTCCCAGGTACCCTTCAAACCACCGTAAATGTCACTGCCTTGAAACACAAAACCGCGTCGCTTGCACAGCGCTACAATCTTTTCCATTTTGTCATCTGTTTTCTCTGCCATATGCTGGTTATCCTACCACACCACATGTAATAAAACAGCCCAAAAACTACGCTTTTGGGCTGTTTTATAGATATACATACCAAAAAGTCTGTCACAAAAACTACTCCAGTATCCTTCCGTTACCACGTTCATAGCCGGTTTCGGTGGACATCTCGGTGGTTATAGCGGGACTGACACTGCGCACAACCGTGTTGGTAAACAAATCTGTCGCCTTTAAGCGCTGCTCTCCGATAACTACGGGAGTAGTGTCAATTTGAGTCTTACTTGGGATAATTGCAACTTGGAAAGATGCAAAGGTTGCGGCATTTGCTTTTATATCTCCCGCAGCCCAAGTGACCACACGACGCACCTCATCATACGATATGGTACCCGCTCCCGAGGTATTGCCAGTCCAAGTGACATACGGAGGCAATGCGGCAGTTACGACTGCGTTGGAAATATCATTGCTTCCGTTTTGAATCATGAAAGAAGCACTGTAAGTTGTTTTCTGTTCCGCCCTCGGAGGTACCGGTCCACTGTCCGGAAACAATCCACTGTTGTAACCAATATCCGCAAGGACTTTTGGTTGTGACGCCACTTTTACAATACCCTGTGCGGTACCAACAAGCTCTTCAGTCACAGCCGACTCGGATACACGGCGCGCTTTTACATTCACATCAAACGTAATTTGCGGCGTTTGTTGTACTGTAGCGGATGGCTTTACACTGAAAGAGAGGCGTTCTTTTTTGCCGGGGAACAGCTCTTGCAGGTCGGGAGCATTGGATACATCCCAGATGATTTTATTATTCAGTGAGTCATAAAAACCATTCGGTGGTCCCACGTCCAAGTCAGATACCGCATTACCTCCCAACTGCACCTCAACTTGAATATCGTATAGCGTGTCTTCCAAAGTGTTGCGAATTACTATTGCACCCCCAACCTGCTGCCCCGGCTCCACAACCGCTTCACCATTGACCGATCCTGCCAGCTCCAGCTGTATGTCAAGAAACGGTTGCTCAATTTCAAATACGGTTTGTGCCGTTGCAAACACCGATGCCATACTGAAGTTATCCCTCTCACCCGGTACTCCAATAGTAAAGTTAATGGCATACTCATCAGTTTCTTTTCCAATAACCACTCCTGTAATTGTAATTGTCTGACTCTCCTCTGGTGCCAGGTCTGTGATGAGCCATGTACTCTGTCCGCGAATCGGTTCAGGATCTGCACGGGTAAAGTCAAACCCGAATGGGTACTCGGCCTGTACCAATACCTCTGAAAGGGCATTCTGCGCATTGGATGTGATAGTCAGTTCAATATCCGTCTCCTGTCCCGACGATACCTTCTTTAAACTGTCTATGCGAAGTGTAATGGGTGAAGAATTTATCTTGAAGCGAAGCGGATCCGCCTCTTTGAAAAAAGTGGCATTTGAACCTTGTACGCGATACTCAATGGACACTTTGATTTCCTTCTCGTCATTTTCTTCACCAAAAACAATCGCCCGTAACGGTACATTGACTGTCTGCCCGGACTCTATGGTATCAAGCGTTAATCGTTCAATAAACAACTCGTTCCTCTCTTCATTTGCCGACTTGGTACCCAAGGGATACTCCACAATGAGCGTTGCCGATTCAATGGGCACAACGTTGTCATTGGTAATACCGACCTGAATCGGCAACACCTCCCCACCACCGATGGTGAACGGACCTGAAACCGCAAGAGTAATATTTTCTCCTGAAATGCTTTTGTTTCCAAACAAAAGCACCGCACTTGAGATGCTCACGGCAGAGACAAAAACAATAATACCGACAAGGAGTAATTTGATACGATAGCTACGTTTACGTTTTTTGGGTGCCATAGCAAGTGTGTTTTTCTGATCTGATGGTAAAGGGTCGGGATGCACTTTTTTATTATCACTGACAGGAGTATCGGATTTATGCCGCCAGCTGGTTGGTACCGATTGGGGAGTATCTTTTAACCTGTGTAAGTCAGACTTTGGTGTGGGTTTTCCACGAGCATACAGGCGTTTGCGCAACTCCTCAATACGATCTTGATCTTTAATGCCACCCATATATATGCACCATTAGTATCGCTATTGTACCATGTCACAGTGAGCTACAAGTGACTTACCTGTAGTGCCTGGGCGATTGCGGTTCGTGCACGTTCCGGCAGTTGTCCTGCCTGTGTGTATGGGTCAGGTGCGTCCAGTATGCCCATATAAGCCTCATCGGGCGCAATGTACCCAAGCATATGCAAGAGTCGCAATGCAAACACATCCTGCAATACAGACAGGTCACCGGGCGCTGAGCCACTGAGGCGGGTGAGTGCCCGTAGCACCTCGTCATACACCACATGGCACGCTTCTTCACCGTGCACCAATCGTCGCAATAACTTCAGTACCGCATGTACTCCCGCTCGTTGTGAGCGCGTGGAAGCTTCCAAAAACGGATTTCCCAGTGCATCAACACTACCGATGCGCCACCCTCCCTTTCCTTTCACCAGAGATACACGAATAAGGGAAAACTCCTGCAGTGCGTAGCGTTGCTTGGATTTCTCCAGACGCACACTGCGTGCTGTTGCCCACAGCATACCCATACGTCGCGTATACAGCAGATAGGACTTATCGGAGGTCATACTCAGCTTGGAGCCACAGACCAGTGCCTCGGTTATGTACGTGTGGTAGCTCATACATGCTTATGTATTGCAGTATACGAAAAAGGAGGAAAAACGCGAAGCGTTTTTCCTCCTTTTCTTTCGCAACACCTGATTCTTAACACTAGATCACCCGCTTAAGCGCTACTTGAAAGGTATGTGTTCCCGCCTGTATATCCTGCCATTCCCGGTCGTCCGTATCGGACATAAAGACAATATCGTCCGCACCCACAACGCGTTGTATTTCTTCAGAGAACTGGGTAACGAGTTTATGTCCCGCATCATCGGTAACAACATACAAAATAATGCGATCATGTTGCTGCATACCCGCCTTCTTACGCATGCTTTGTACGGCGCGCAGCAACTCTCGCATATCCCCCTCTGCCTGCAACTCAGGGGTAACGTGTGTATCAATAGCAATGCTATCAGAAACGATATACTGCTTTGCATTGATCTCATCCAAAACCACTTGCTGCAACACTTCACTCAGTTGCGGAGCGCTCACCGATGCAATAGGCTGCCTCACTTTTAAGCCCGCCTGCACTCGCGCCTCAAGCAAAGCCGACACGATATCGCGCACCTTCTGCATATCAAGCAGAAGTGCCGTATCAACATCACCGCCCTCAGGCCATGAGGACAGGTGGACACTTTCCGGATCACTTTCTTCGCGTATCTCTCGAAATATATACTCCGCAAAAAACGGCATTGCCGGCGCCATCACTTTAGACAGCTCTCCCAATACGTAGCGCAGAGTAGCCAACACGCGCTTCACATCCTCCTCATCGCTTCCCTTCAAACGATCACGACTGCGACGTAAGTACCATACCGACAAATCATCTATGAAATCATGCAATGGTCGGGTTGCTTTGTCCAATTCATAGTTTTTATATCCTGTTGTACTCTGGTCAATCAGCTCATGCAGCCGGGCAATAATCCATCGATCCAGTACCTGTGTGGAGCTTGCACTTGGAGATACTGATTCGTCTGCAAACAACTGGTACATAGTCAATACGTTGTGCAAACGTCCGATATTTTTACGCTGCAGTTCCAATACCTCTTTTTCAGAAAACGCCAGATCCTCACCGCGTATCACCGGTGACGAGAGCAGGTACAGGCGCATCGCATCCACGCCAACTCTGTTGGCAAGTTCCAGTGGGTCCGGATAGTTCTGCAGCGATTTGCTCATCTTTTTGCCGTCCTCGGCAAGTACCAACCCATTGACGATGACGTTCTCATACGGCGACCTACCAAACAGCGCGGTGCCCAGCACAATCAATGAGTAAAACCAGCCACGCGTTTGATCCAACCCTTCCGCAATAAACTGTGCCGGAAATCCTTTGCCTGCTTCCGGATCAAAGGACGGAAGCGGAACCCCGGTATAGTGCTGCTGTCCGTAGGGCATGGAGCCGCTTTCAAACCAACAGTCAAACACATCGGGTACCCGCTTGAGCGCAACGCCATCCTCATAGAGTGTTATGTCATCAATATACGGTCGGTGAAAGTCCAGTTCATAGTCACCGTTGTGTGGCATTGGTACAAACGACAGCGCGCGGACCTCGGCATTTGCAAGGTCATAGGAATTGTCTTCAATATGCCTACCGGTTGTCGCCTCATTCTCACCGGCAGCCGCCGCCTGCAGCATCTGTAAAGTGCCATTGTGTGACACCAGCAGTATGCGTTTGTCTTGAAAGGTTTTTTCCAGTTCATAGAGCAACGCCCCAACACGTCGCTTGACATCAAGCCAGTTCTCACCTCCCTCGGGACGCTTGCGAAGTCGCTCAAGACCATCTTGGAAAAAGGAGTGGTACTCATCAACCGACTTGCCTTCAAACTCGCCAAACTGCATTTCCAACAAACGCTCGTCAATATGTACACAGTCCTTGTTCAAACCCAACTCCTCCGCCAAGAGTTGAGCGGTTTGGTAGGTACGCTGCAACGGTGAGGTGATAATGATATCAACCCCACCCTGCTGTGAGAGCTGTACTGCGGCATCTTTGGTCTGCTGTATACCCTTTTCCGTTAAAACATTTTCATCGTTTTTGTCAGGCGATCCATTTAGTAGACCCTGTGTATTAAAGGTGGATTCACCATGACGCATTACATAATAGGTGTTGCCGCTTTTTGGCACATACTCCTGAAGCTCAGCAAGCGTACCAAACACTTTTATCTCGTTGGTTTGAGGGTTGCGCCAAATAGGCAGTGGTGCTCCCCAGTACCGCTGGCGCGACACCGCCCAGTCGCGTGCACCTTCCAGCCACTTGCCAAAACGCGCACTGCCGACATGGTCAGGTACCCAATGCACCTTTCTGTTTTCCGCAACCAATTGGTCTTTTATCTTGGTCACTTCCACAAACCATGAAGTTGTTGCGTAGTTCAAAAGCGGTGTGTCACAGCGCCAGCAGTGCGGGTAGCTGTGCTTTACATTTTCCTTTTTGAAGAGCTTGCCGTTTGCCTGCAACGCTTTGACTATCTCAATATCCGCATCAATGTGCATTACTCCCGCTTCATCATCATCTTTTGGTTTTACCAGTTGTCCGGCAAAGTCGGTTACAAAATCCATAAAGCGACCGCTCTCGTCCACATGGTGCTCAATGGGCACCTGGTGCTCTTGCGCCAATTCCATATGGTCCGCTCCGTAGGGGGGCGCGATATGCACCGCTCCGGTAGCCTCCTCACCCAGCTCCACATAGTCCGCGTGCAGTACCTGCCACGCGTTTTCTTTTCCTTCAAAGTCTCGTTTGCTGTGGTAGAAAAACGGCGGTTCGTATCGCTTGCCAACCAATTCAGAGCCTTTGAATTCTTCAACTACTTTCAGGTGATGTTCACCTAGGATATATACTTCCCCCTTCATTACTGGATTTTGAGGAAGCATTTCCTTTGCAAGTATCACGAACTCTCCTTTATGCAAAGTTTCTTCTGAGTCAACTGCATGTAGTTGTGGTAAGATTCTTGCCTTTACATAATCATAGTCCTTATGCACTGCCGCAGCCATATTGCCCGGCAGGGTCCATGGAGTGGTGGTCCACACCAAAAGCGATGTGTCCGTCACCTTCCCCGTCTCATCCAGAAGCGGCAGTTTGACCGTCACAGCAATATCTTTTATGTCTTTATAGCCCTGATTGACTTCAAAGTTTGAGAGGGTTGTTCCGCAACGCGGACACAGGTGCATACTCTTAAACCCTTCATACACAAGGCCTTTGCGATATAATTGCGCAAATACCCACCAGACACTTTCGGTGTAGGAGGCATCCATGGTCTTGTAGTCATGCTCCATGTCCGCCCAGCGTCCCATACGAGGAATGATCTGTCGCCAGTCATCGGCAAACTCCATCACTGACGCACGCGCCGCTTCATTGAACTTTTTTACACCGTACTCCTCTATGTCGCGCTTGGTTGCCAACCCCAGTTTTTTCTCAATCAAGTTTTCAATGGGCAGCCCATGACAATCCCACCCCCACTTGCGCGGCACATGGTAGCCGTTCATGGTCCAAAAACGAGGAATGGCGTCTTTGATGGTACCTGCAAGAATGTGCCCATAGTGCGGCAGCCCCGTGGCAAACGGCGGACCGTCATAAAATATAAACTCACCTTTTGGCGCCTCCTTTTGGAGGCTCTTATGAAAAATATCGTGCTCCTTCCAGAACGAAAGTATCGCCTCCTCCCGCAGGGCAACATCACTTTTTTCTACAGGGTTCTCCTGTGCGGTTTTTGTATTCATATGGTTTTTTATGTATATCAGACATACTAATGCGGCAAACGTATCAGGCTCGCCGGTATTGCGCACAGTGCACAACACCAGTGCATAGTACCATGCTTCTTTTTTTTGCAAAGAAAAAGACCCGCGTACAGGGGCCTTTATAACCATATGCGGCACATGCACCGCACTACATTACCAGCTTATATTGCAGGTAGGTAAAACCGACATATAGCAACAGCAGGGCACTCATTGCCACATACCATGCGACAAACCAAAAGCCAAACGCTACCGACATAAAGAGGGGTGTCAGTAACACCGGTGGGTACAGTAACACCCAATCAAGTACCTGCACCTCATCCTTGTATGCGCGATACACACGAGCAATACTCACCAGCAGTACAATCAATACGAAAAACCACACTTTCAGGAAGAACCACTCCGTCAACATCTCCCTATCTCCCCTATGGTGTAACTTCCGGCGGTTATGGTATATGAATATGCACTGTTGTCAAAAACAACCTAGGTGGTCGGGTAAGGCATAGATCGTTCTAAAGTAACGAGCAAAGGAAAATGCCGCCGACCTTTACAGGGCGGCGGCAGCATCTTCACCTTCTTCTGTGCAATGCCTGCGGTATATCTTCCGCAAACAAGCGCTTGTATGTCGCGATGCGTTCACGTCGCTGCTCTTCGCTGAGTGTGTACCCAAGCAGCACGCGCGCACGAACCGAAGTGTGCTGTGGCACTTTGGGCACCAACCCCAAAAAACGCAGTATATGTTGCAACAGAGGCATGATTGCTCCCTTTCTTCTGCTTGATACACAACTCACAGATTGCTGTGGATGTTCGGGGATTTACTCGGCACTTACGGGGAACCAGCGCTCAAACAGTAGCAACATATTGATACTCACAACAATCGTTGCCACAGTCACAAAAACCATAGCTGGCATCTCTTGACTGGCGATTGCGCCTTGAGCAAAAGCCCACCAGAAGAACACGATACCCACCCGTGCCAGAGTGAATTCAAGACGCTGATGTACCCAAGCATCTCGTCTCCTTGCCGCAGCAGCCCATGTTCCCACTACAAATACCGATATCCACACCATGACGGGTATAAGCACCAAAACCGCAAGTTCCCCCTTCACCAACTTCACCAATGCAGCAAGGAATAGTGCAGCCAGCAACAGTGAGGTGAGCAAGTCGCTCAGAAACACAAATACAGCACCCACGAGATAAAAGAAACGCGCTTCCATTGTCACTTCTCCTTTTTTCAGGATCTGTATAGCCGAAACAAAAATAGTACAGTGAAGTACCCTTGTCAAGAACTACATCTTGTTTGGTGATTCAATACCAAGCAGATACAAACCGTTTTTCAACGTCTGAGCAACCGCTTGTGATACCAGTGCCTTGTATGGCGCATACTCGTCTTCCGGATTGGCTATTTTTTCTTGCGCGTAAAAGGTGTTAAATGCTCCGGCAAGATCGGTTATGTACTGGGATACCTTATGTGGTGCGCGCAACTGCATTGCCTGCAACACCACCTGTGGGAAGCGGTAGAGCAGTTTCTCAACCGTGTAAGGTTCTGCGGGAACATGCTCAGCTGATGGGACAATACCCACGCTGTTTGCTTTCTCTAAAAGCGAGCGGATGCGTGCATGGGTATACTGCAGATAGGGACCTGAAGCACCCTCAAAGGAAAGTGCCTGTTTGGCATCAAATACACTGTCTTGCAATATACTGCCTTTGAGTGTGCTGTACTTAATCGCTGCCAGCGCTATCTGCTGCGGCAAGATGTCATCATCTGCCAAATGAGGGGAAGCTTCTGCAATACGTGCATGTGCCGCATCTGCTATTTCCCGTATAAAGTCAAGTGCGGCAATAACATCTCCCGTACGTGAAGACATCTTTCCGCTTTGTAAGCGCACCATACCATGTCCAATGTGCTCTGTTTTTTCCGCCAAGTCCGGATACACAAAGTGCATCGCTTTTTGTATGACCTGAAAGTACGAGGATACTTCGTTTGCAGTGACAATAATAGAATGATCGTAGTCCCCCAGGCGGTCGGCTTTGAGCTTTGCCAGCGCCAGTTCCTTTGCTTCGTAGGTGGGCAACCCTTCGGCATTTATAAACACGCGTGTGTGCAGTCCGTAGCGCTCTGCGTTGAAGACCCACGCGCCATCACTTTGGGTGAATATCTTAGGATGTGCCAATACCACCTCCTTACCGGCGGGACCGGTTTTGCTTTCAAAAAAGTATGCATCAAACTGCGTGCCGAGCATGCGGTAGATAGACTCAAAGTAATCAAGCGAGACCTCCCGTCCTCTGTCGTATAGCGCATTGATTGACTCATCGGAGCGATCGTATATTTTTTTGTTCAGTGCTCTGATGTCCTGTTGCGCCTGCGGGTCTTCTTTATATGCACTTGCTCCAAGTGCATACGCCTTGCCAAGATCTTTTGCGGTAAAAGAGGAGTTCGCATCAAACCCCAACTGCTGCATGCCATACAGTGCATGCGCAACATGCAGCCCTACATCCCCCTGGTAGCACAGACGTTTGGTGTGCGCACCCGAAAAAGCAATCAACCGAGAAATGGACTCGCCCACCGAATTGGTAAACAGATGTCCGATATGAAACTCCTTAAAGGGGTTCGGGTCGGTGTACTCAACCAGATAGGTCTTTCCCGCAAGGGTTTCATTGCTGCCCCAACGGTCACCCATGTGGGGAATCTGCGCGATTTTTTCTTTGAAAAAATCGCGCGAGAGATAAAAATTCAAAAAACCAGGACCCGCAACTTCAACTGACGCCACCTGTGGCGTTTGTACTGTTTCAATATATCGCGACAATTCTTCTGCGAGCACACGAGGATTACTACCCGATTTTTTCGCCGCAACCAGCGCCGCGTTACAGGCATAATCACCATGCGCAAGATCAGCCGGATGCTCTATGACAAATGCAACCGGCTCTATGCCCGCTTGCTGTAACGCTTGTGTAACAATCTGACGAATGGTGTCTTGCATGTATATGTGTGGCTACTATACCAGATATTTTAGCTAGCGCACCTGTGTTATCAGCTCGCGAGGAGCGCGACTGGAGTCTATGCGAAACACTTCACGTCCCAGTACCTGCCCTCGCGTTGTTTCCACCGAACAGCGCCACTTGCCATCAGTGTAGTTGGTAATTGCCGTGTATCCACGAAAGCCGTCACTTCGACCGCCCCGGATGTTGTATGACAACCTATATCTCTCCTGCCACTGCCCGGACTCGGGATCTTTATACTCCCATACATGCACAATATCTGTTTTGAGTTTTGTGGGCGCAAAGACTTGCGCAAAACAAAAAATATTATCCCCGGCAACCGGATGAAACGTGGTATCAGACCGCTTAAATGGTTGATACCATGCGCCCTTCTCATACTTGAGTTGATAACTACCATCCTCAAAGCGCACCACTGAGTGATAAATGCCGACATCTTTGAGTGAGAGCGGTATGGGGGGTATCACATTTGCAAAATACAACAAATTAAAACTGGCATAAATACTCCCGAGAACAAAGACAATGCTGCGCATTTGCATTTCCATAAACCGAGGAATGATTTTTTGCAGTAGGCGGATAAACTGTTGCATAATCAATACGGCAAGTATTCCGCTTCCCACAAAAACCCATGGTCCCATCCAGCCGGTAATAACAGGAATGACCAGAACAGTGTACGAAAAGAGCCCGATAAATAAGATACTGAGGTTATAAATTAAACGCGATGCACGCTCTTTAATGGTTTCATTGCCGTAAATTGCAAGAAGAATAATCAATAAAAAAGGCCAGCTCTCGGTCCATGAGCCGCTGCGTCCATAGAAGATGAGCATGCCGGAAAGCAAACCTCCGAAAGAAAACTGTACCAAAAGTGGAGCATATTTTCGTGAAAATGCACCAAACTTTCCTTCTATCTTGTAGGCGGCAGCGGCATACAACAACAAAAGCGCCGCCATAGCAAGTACCACGTACGACGCCAACACAAAGTTGTCAAACAACTGATCAACACGATTGAGGGTGAGATTGTCCAAAATAAACCCAAAGAAAAAAGAGAGGGTCATCCAATGACGCTTTATCTTCTGCACCGCCTGCTTTGAACGCTTCCGTACCGGCTCACTATCTGTAGAAGTATCGGTCTTGTGAGATTTTGTGTTTGGTGTATATGCCATGAATAACCTGTATTGTACAGGAAAGTGTAATAGAAAGAAAAATGCCCCGCGCGCACGCGCGGGGCCAGTTGTTGAGGCATAAGGACGCCACAGGGAAAGCGTCCTCGGGCAGGACCTACACTATATCGAAAGTAGCATAAAAAAGCAAGCGAGGCGCCTGCGGCGCCGCGCTTGTGCATGCCCCTCCCAAAACACCCTACTACACAAACGATTCCGGAACTGGAAAGGCCGCACATAGCGCTTCAATTTCCGCTTTGTAACCTTCCTTCAGTTGCTGATTACCCTTGTCTTTTAAGACGGAAATCATAATCTCCGCAATGCGTGTCGCTTCATCTTCTTTCATGCCCCGCGTGGTTAATGCCGGTGTCCCAAAGCGAATACCAGACGGATCCATCGCGGTACGGGTTTCATCCGCAATCATATTCTTGTTCAATGTGATGCCAATTTCATCCAGCACATCCTCCGCCTCCTGTCCGGTGACTCCCAGCGACCCGTAGACATCCGCAAGCAGCAAGTGGTTGTCGGTACCGCCCCCAAGCAGACGCACGTTTGCATCAAGAAACACCTTCTCCATGGCTTTTGCATTTTTCAAAATCTGTTTGCCATACTCTCTAAAGGACGGATGGAGCGCTTCCCCAAAGGCAACTGCTTTGGCGGCAATGGTGTTCATATGCGGTCCACCCTGCAGTCCGGGAAATACCGCTTTATTGATCTTCTGGGCAATCTCCTTATCTTCTCGCACCAAAATCAACCCGCCGCGAGGACCGCGCAGTGTCTTATGTGTAGTAGAGGTGATTACATCAAAACCGTAGTCAAACGGGTTTTTCGCAACTCCGCCGGCAATCAGCCCCGCAATATGCGCCATGTCCGCAACCGCATAGGCACCCACCTCACGCGCAATATCCACAAACTTCTGATACTCAAGCTCACGAGAGTATGCGGAAAATCCTGCAAGAATGATTTTTGGCTTGTGTTCCAGCGCAACCTGCCGCAGCTCATCGTAGTCAATCTCTCCGGTAGCAACATCTTTCATTTTGTAGCGCACAAAGTTGAACACTTTGTTGATGCTCGTGGTGGGGTGACCGTGGGTTAAGTGTCCACCATGTGAGAGATCCATGCCCAAGACCGTATCCCCCGGCTCCATCAGTGCAAAGTACATCGCCACATTTGCAGGCGCACCCGAGTGTGGTTGCACATTGGCATATTTACAGTTAAAGAGCTTGCAGGCGCGATCAATGGCAAGCTGTTCCACCGCATCGGTATAGTCTTGCCCACCGTAGTAGCGGCGTCCGGGATATCCCTCCGCGTACTTATTGGTCAAAACCGAACCGTTTGCCTCCCGCACCGCCTTGGAAACGTAGTTTTCACTGGGGATCAGCTCCAACCCCGACGCTTCACGTGACTCTTCACCTTGAAGCGCATCAAATACTTCTTGATCTTGTTTTTCTATATATGCATAAGTGTTCATATGTGTAGTGTGTACTAATTTTTAACCTATAAATAAAATGGGCGTGGTAAACTTTCGGGTACTCTGCGTTTGAAAAAATCAGATGGATATAACATAAGCGTATTTTTTAACCCAGCAACTGCATCACATGTGTATACAACTCTTCATGGATATCCTCTCGCGTACGTAACTCTTCCCCATCCATGCACTGAATGGCCACCCACCGATCCCGCGACTGCGAGAGGTAGGCGGCGCAAGCGGCAACTTTTTCCTGATGTTCACGGTCAGACTCCGCCAAGTCGGGCACCTTTGCGCCGATACCCACCACATACTCAAGCAGTTTTGCGCTTTTTTCGGGTGGTACATCCAGATAAATCGTCAAGTCAGGGCGCGGCATGCCAAAAAGCTCATACTCCACGTGATCCAGCCACCGCAAAAACTCCTCACGCTCATCGGGATCGTCTATCTTTGCGCCCTGATGCAGCATATTGGCACTGACGTAGCGATCAAAAATAACGACACGACCTTCCTCCAACCACTGCAGTAACTCCTTTTTTGACTCGTAGCGATCGGCGGCATACAGTGTAGCGGCAATCTTCGGATCCAGTGATAAAAAATCACCCCGCTTGCCATCCAAACATTCACGCAAAAGATGTCCGTAGGTATTTTGCGTGTACCGTGGAAAATCCATTTTCCCCACGGACACTCCTTCGGTTACCAAGCGACGCATAAGCAGATCCGCTTGCGTTGCCTTGCCCACACTATCTCCTCCATCTATAACTATGATTTTTGCCGTTTGCGTTTGCATATTGTTTGTACCCTTGAGTATATAGCCATAACTAAGTGCCGGTACTGCCAAACCCGCGATTGCCGCGATCAGTACTGTCCAGTGCATCTACCTCTTCCAACACCGGTTGCGTAACTTTCTGGATAAGCATTTGCGCAACCTTGTCTCCCGCGCGCACCGCATACCGCGTGGTGCTGAGATTCACCAGACCCACCAGTACCTCTCCACGATACCCCGCATCCACCACGCCACCAAGCGTCTTAAGCCCGCTCTTGTGGGAAAGTCCGCTTTTATCCCAGATCAGCCCCACATACCCTTCAGGTATGGCAAAGGCAAGACCGGTGGAAACCTGTACACGTTCTCCGGGTTCAATCACCACCTCTGAGAGGGCGTACAAGTCCATACCTGCGTCCGTTGCATGCGCATAACTTGGCATGCGCGCCTTCGGGTGCAGTTTTTGTACCGGTAACTTCATACGCTCTATAGTGTAGCACCTTGCGACCGCAAAAAACCTTTTAGAAAATAAAAACCAAACTTCGTACAGACGACAGCTGTCGGTTTTATGTTGTAGTGAGCGTGTGTGCTGTTGCGTGTGTGCACGATGCGGTATGATACAAGACACATTACCTATAACCTACATACACCATGCACTACAAACCCTACCATGAACGTACACCCGATGAGCAGTATAAAAATCTTCTGAGGGAGATTCTGGAGCGAGGCATTCGCTCAAAAAGTCAGGCGGGCACCACCGACGCAACTCCCGAGGGGACGGACTGCATCACCCTCTTTGGAGCAACTCCCATGCGATTTGACCTGTCCAACGGTTTTCCTATGATTACCGAACGAAGCGTGAAGGGTTTTTGGAAACAAGCGGTTGGTGAGATTATCGCCTTTGCCAATGGCGCACGCACCCTTTCCGAGCTTGAGCGGTATGGCTGCAAGTTCTGGACAAACTTTGTAACCCCCGAAAAGTGTGCCAAGCGCGACTTGGAGCCGGGTGACCTTGGTCCCGGTTCTTATGGTGCGGCATTTCACGACTTCCCGACTGCAGAAGGTGGTGGTTTCAACCAATTTCAAAACATCATAGAGCAAATTGCCTATAAACCGCACCTGAAAACGCATTTTATTTCCCCATGGATTCCTCAATACACCATACGCGGGGAGGGCAAGCAGCAAAAGGTGGTGGTGTGTCCGTGCCACGGGTGGATACACCTGCGCGTGCTAAACAACAAACTGCACCTGCACATGTTCCAACGTTCGGGCGATGTTCCCATTGGCGTCCCGTCAAACATGGTGCAGTACGCGGCGCTGTTACTCATGCTCAGCAAAGTAACCGGCTACGAGCCGGGCGAATACGTGCATACCATCTCAGACGCACATATATATGTTGATCAAATACCCGCAGTGGAGGAAATTATCAAACGGGAAACGTACCCCTTCCCTACCATGCACTTTACCAGCACCAGCACAGACTTCTGGAGCTATCGCGTGGAAGACTTTGAGCTTGCCGACGACTGTCAA
>WFTF01000014.1 GCA_015485575.1 Patescibacteria group bacterium
AGTGTGGGAGGAGCAAGCTACATAACCGACCTTACCGAAACCGTGCCGGCTGCCGGTAACGCACACTACTACGCCGAGCTGGTGCAAAACAAAGCAACACTTCGCGGCCTTATTCTCGCAGCGGAAGAAATAGCGGAAATGGGCTATGCAGATCCTGAAAACCTTGACGAAACATTAGATCAGGCAGAAAAGAAAGTCTATGGTGTTACCAACGCTACAACCACAACCAAGTTTAAGACCATCGGCAACTCCCTAAGCGAAGCGTGGGAGCGCTTTGAGTACCTCAGCGCAAACCAAGACAAGATTCGCGGTGTCCCAACCGGCTTTACCGCTCTGGATAACATCCTTGCTGGACTACAAAAATCAGACTTGATTATTCTCGCAGCACGCCCGTCCATGGGAAAAACCACCTTTGCACTTGACCTGGCAAGAAATGCCGCACTCCAGTACAAGGCGTCAGTGGGGATATTTTCCCTTGAAATGAGCGACCAACAGCTGGTAGACCGCATGCTTTCAGCAGAAGCGGGGGTGGATTCCTGGAAGTTGCGTACCGGAAAACTCAGTACCGACCAGGAATTTGAGGCGGTGCAGGCAGCTATGACAAAGCTCTCTGATGCACCGATTCATATAGATGACCAACCTGGCACCAACATATTGAAGATGCGTTCTGCGGCACGTCGACTCAAGAACGAACACGGACTGGATCTGTTGATTGTGGACTACCTGCAGCTGATGAATCCCACTAGTGCAAAAGCACACGACTCACTCACCCAACAGGTAACGGAGATCTCCCGTTCCCTAAAGCTCTTGGCACGGGAGTTGGATGTGCCGGTTGTTGCGCTCTCACAGTTATCTCGTGCGGTTGAACAGCGTGGCGGCAAACCCCGTCTGTCAGACCTGCGTGACTCTGGATCCATTGAGCAAGATGCGGACGTGGTCATGTTTATCCACCGTGATGACAAAATAAACAAAGACTCGGAACGTCCAAATATCGCTGAGATACTGGTGGAAAAACACCGTAATGGCGCAGTTGGATCTGCTGAACTTTACTTTGACGACAAGCATGTACGCTTCTTAAACCTTGATACACATCACGCAAGCATAGCCGCAACTGACACTGACGATGACTTCTAATTACACGATATGTATGTATTGACACACTCTGTAATACACTGTAGTGTGCCAGACAGAAAAAAGAAAAGGGGAGAGAAACATGTCTAAGGTCTTCTTTGTAACCGATGTTGAAGGTACCGGACCAGACTTTGGAACACACAGCATGTACCAATTTGCATCGGTACCGGTGCTGCCCGACGGGAGTGTGCTGGATGGTATCTCATACGATCTTAAGCTACTGAGCACACAAGAGGATGCACATGATCCAGATACACTCCAATTCCTTAAAGATAGTCAGAACATTACTCTGGAGACACTGATCACACGCCCCCGGCAGACACATTATCACACTGCCATGCATCAGTTTTCCCAATTCATTGCCCGTACGCTGAAACTGGTTGGTGCCAACAAACCGATTTTTGTTTCTGACAACTTGGCGTATGACTGGGGGTACATACATACGTATTTTTGCAGAGTATTGAAAGAAAACCCTTTCGGGTATGCCGGCAGAAACCTGCCCGATATCTCCACGGGCTTTTATAGGAGCCGTACTGCATGGGAGGTACATCGCACGACTCCCCATACACACGATGCTCTTGAAGACACCCTTGGTAATGCCGGCGCACTGTCCCACATGATCAGAGAGGGGTTAGTCATGGAGTAAACTCATTGAAAGTCGCCGCATACTGCGGCGACTTTTTCCTTTACGTGTTAAAATGTACCTCCATGACAAATCTGGATAAACTCATACGGTATTTTGAAGATTTTCCGGGCATTGGCGCACGACAGGCGCGCCGCTTTGCGTTTCATATACTGACACTGCCTCCTCAAGACACTTCTGAACTAGCACATCTGATTGCACATCTCAAGCAGCATGTCCGACAGTGCGAACACTGTCAGCGTTTCTTTGCCTATGAACACGGAACTTCAGCACAGTGCCGTATCTGCAGCGACCCCAACCGCGACCACAGCAAGCTGATGATAGTGGCGAAAGATACCGATATTACCCCCATAGAACGTGCCGGCGCCTACGATGGGCTCTACTTTGTGCTGGGTGGCACCCTCCCCCTGTTGTCTGATCAGACAAACACACTGCGCACCGGTGCCCTGCGCAAGAGCATAGACAGACAACTGCAGACAGACTTACAAGAAATTATTCTCGCATTTCCGGTCAACCCTGACGGGGAAAATACCGCACGATTCGTCCTCTCGCTCATTGATGAACACTATGCAAAACAACAATTGCGCATTACGCAACTGGGACGCGGACTGTCTACCGGCAGTGAGCTTGAATATGCGGACCCGGAAACTATCAAAAGTGCGCTGAAAAACAGGACCTAGCGTATCACCTATCATCACAGACATTTTCAAGATGAAAACCACCCGTGCGAGGCATCGCCCCGCACGGGTGGTTCTGTAAGGCACATCCTCTCAGCACCGAAAGCGCTAGATAGATTCAATTTTCACACGCGTATACTTCTGTCTATGTCCGATCTTGCGATCTCGATTACTCTTCGCCTTGAAGCGGATGATGGACAATTTCTTTCCTTTTTTTGTTTCCAGAAAAGATGCGGTAACCTTCGCACCTTCTACGTAAGGCGCTCCCACTTTGTCCGATGTCATAAGTACTTTATCAAACTCAATCTTTGTCCCCTCATCAAAGTCACCCAGAAGTTCCACATCTAAAATATCACCCACGGACACAATATACTGCTTGCCGCCGGTTTCAATGACTGAAAACTTCTCCTGTTTTTCTGCTTTTGTTGTCATGATGG
>WFTF01000015.1 GCA_015485575.1 Patescibacteria group bacterium
GAGCTACTTTTTTTGATATCTCCAACATTACATTCAGAATACCCCCGTCATAACTTTTTTGTCAATACATGTCGTTCAATCCATCACTCTTAAAACCTAGGTCATTCGATGACCTAGGTTTATTATTAAAATTTAGGGGTCCGACCCCTAAATTATCGGATGCACTAAACCACATATAGTGTCGTTCAGTGTATCTATGGTGGTGAAAGAGGACTCGGTCACCTCGCTTGATATTTTGTTCGCACCATGTGCTCCAAAATATCTAAGCTCCTCGACCCCGAAGCTCATATCGTACTCCCTACGGTCCGTGCGATATATTCGCTTCTTTCTCGTCCTCTCCGGTCATTCATAAGCAAACAAAAATAACTGTCATTTCTGACAGTTATTTTTGTTTGTGTGGACCAGAGAGGGCTCGAACCCGCTCTTCTAATTCACTACGCTCATAAGAACGCTGGTCGCGCCTCGCTTGTTTTCTGCCCTAGGGAAAGGGCAAGAAAACATCGCTCCGGCGGTTCGAGTCCTCACGTAACGTGAGAAGGCACGTTACTTCTGGCTCACGAACAAAAAAGACCATTCTAACGAATGGATCTTTTTTGTATTCGTGGACCAGAGAGGACTCGAACCCCCGGCCTCCTCAGTGCAAATGAGGCGCTCTAGCCAACTGAGCTACTGGCCCATATTTTTTAAGTTACGACATTATACAATGCTGCATTCCATTTACCAAGGGCCTCATTTGCATGTGCAAATGGTTTGAGGCCCCTTATGTCGAGTCTTCAGCACGCTTCACTTAAAGAGTTTTCTTTAAGTGCGCATTATATTAAATATTCTTGTGCCAGAAGTCAATAGGCTTTTTCAGAGTCCTGTTGTAATGAAATGTTACACACAGTGCTTTATGGGTGCATTAAACAGAATCCATAATCACCCTCTTTTATATCTACACTCCTGATTCACTGATACTGTGCAAAATAACTCCGACAGGAGTGTCGGAGTTATTTAAATATGTTGTGGTGATTATTTTACAACCAGTATCCCGTTGCTTCCCCAGTACACATCGCCACCATCAGCGCTGAAGGCAACGCGTTCCCCATCTATTTTAACGGGATACGTTATGTCTTCCGCAATTGAGTATAGGTATGGGCGGCATGAGTCTGCATCTACCGCAGGCACTTCACAGAAGTACACAAACTCACCATCCGGGGAAAGTTCATAATCAGCGAGTTTGACATGATATCCTTCATCCAAAAAAGTATCATCACCCGCCTCTACATGTGAGGAGAGGTATATCTCTTGGTTATTTTTAATCAGTACCAATCCTTGTTTTGTTGTTGCCACAAGAGGTCTGGTGTCCACTTTCTTTGGTGCAGAGTTCATAACTGCCGCAGTGTTGGTGGTTGGAATACTTGCTATACTCCACGAGTCTGTAAGCGGAGTAAGACCGAAAGCGATATAGGCGGTTACAAAACCTATTATGTATGATAATACCAATATGACAACACGTTCATTTCTTGTTCCTTCCATATGCAGACAGTATAGCATCTTTTTTATGTGATGAGCTTGATGAATTATCCACCTTTTTGTTGCTCGGTACCCTTTTGATATATCTCTTCAATGCGCAGCAGAAGAGTGACGTCTCTCTTTGAAAGCGATTTTATTTCATGTGTAGTCAAGGTTATTTTTACCGTCCTATAGCTAAAGTATATGTCAGGATGATGCTGTATGAGCTGCGCGTGCACCGTCACGCGAGCAATGAACATCAAGGCATCAATGTGTTCATCAAAGGTAAAAGTTTTGTTGAGCTTTGTGTTTTTTCCGGTCAATTTCCATCCAAGCGGTTTTTTCTCCAACTTTTGAATGTCTCTTTTAGTCAGTGGTTTTACTTTCTTTCTCATATTTTATTTGTTGCCAGTTCAATAAGATGAGTAATAATTTGCTTATTGCTTGCGCCAACCGCTTCTGCTGCTTTCGGATACAATGATTCCGCAGTCAGACCAGGTAGGGTGTTTACCTCCAGGAAGTATATATCAGTGGTGGTAACGATAAAGTCAGATCTGGAGTAGTGTCGCAGTCCCAGTGTTCTATGCACCTGTTTGGCGAGTGAATATAACTTCTCTTTTTCCGATTGCGTGAAACGGCCCGGACACAGTTCTTCGGTACTACCGTCATATTTTACCTTTGAGTCAAAAAAGTCTGTGTTCTGCGGTGGAATAATCTCCACAACAGGCATAGCATACTGTTGTTCGTCTCGAAAATTTTCAAGTATACCGACCGTAGCCTCCCTTCCTACAATACGATCCTCAACCAGTATGTCAGGATACTCTTCCAGCACCTTTTCCAGTGCACCGTGCAGCTCAACAGGGTTATGTGCCACAGTAGTACCAATGGATGAACCACCGGAGACGGGTTTTATAACATACTGCGGACCAAACAGTTTCGCTATATTTTCAGCTGTTTTTTGTATATCCGTAACTCCTTCTCTAGTGAGACGCACGTGCTTGGGCATGGTAATATCCAACTCTTCCAAGTGGTCTTTGGTGAGGGATTTGTGCATTGCCAGTGCAGATGCATACGGTCCACTTCCGGTATATGGAATAGCATAGCGTTCCAGAAGTCTCTGTACCGTACCATCTTCACCATACGCACCGTGCAGAGCGACAAATACCACATCTACATCGCACAGAATATCTTCCGGAGATCTTTGGTAACCGTTAAAAAGCCAGTTTGCTTCTTTTGTGATAACAATATCTTTTGCGGTGTAGGAGCTATCAGTGAGGGCTTGCAATACAGACAGACCCGTCCGCATGGAAACCTCATACTCCGGACTGGGACCACCTCGCAACACCCCTACTGTTTTTGCCTTCATAGAAGTATCATACCATGTCGGTTTTAGTCCTTCAGTTTCATATCCTCTCCATACACTTGTTGTAGTAAATCTATATCCTTTCCACTGCTACGCAGAAGAGAAATATTAAACTGTACCATCGCTTTCAGGAGCTCTTGTGCTTCTGTATTATTCACCTGCTCGGCAAACATGCGACGGAAGGCTTCAAAATCTTTGATAAAACAGTGTCCTCCCGCACCACGCAGTGTTTTTGTTTCTTTATTTTCATGATGTCCACTGGCATGTACGGGTTGCGTATGGCTTTCACCGATGCGTGGGTCGTGAATCATGGCGTCCCGTACAGTTTCCCAGGAAGCCCCCATTGCGTTCACGAGGTCATACAGAACATTCATAAACAGCACCTTACTCATAAGAAAACAATTCCCCGCATACTTTACAATTTCCGCCTCGCGAGATGTGAGTATTTTTTTATAGGGGGCTTCGGGCAAGATACGCAAAACCGCTTCAGCTTTTTCTCTAAACTCAGGGGTGTCTTTTGGTGTGCCGATGAGATTACGATCAGGGTGTGACGCGTCGTGTGCCGCCATCGCCTCACGCAGGAATTCGGGACTGTGTAGGATATACAGGTCGGGGAATTCATCTTGTAACTGCTCGGTTGTACCGGGAGCGAGGGTGGATTTGATAACTGCGGTACTTCCCGGAGCGAGTATTTGCAGCGCTGACTGCACCGGAGTATAGCTAAAACCCTCTGGTGTTGTTGGCGTTGGGACCGCAATGAAAACAATTTCGCATTCTTTTATTTTTTCTTTGTTATGTATGTACGGTTCCTCAAGTGAGTAGCGAACCACATCATACAATCTGTTTTCAAAATCATCCGCATAGTGCTTACCAATCCACCCCTGTCCAACAAACCCTATTTTCATATTGTATCTTGAGTATAACTGTATAAATTACCCGTATATTTTCCCTTATACAACGTCCCACAAGTGCTTTCGGTTATAGCGTTTTTTCTGAGCAATTAGTCTGAAGGGAGAAAAGCACTGTCTCGCCTTTGTATATGGTAACGCAACGCAAAACGGTGCGCTTCTGCGTTTGCAAGCAGTATATCATCTCTGTACTTTTTGAGGATGGATGGAGCTGCAATAATCCTCTTTGGTCTATGATGCTCATCTTTTACCACCGCAGCAACCGGTATGACCACCTCGGCTGTTCGCAGCACTTTCTCTGCGGTGTTTTTTTGAACTGCACCTCCATCCACAACGATAATGTGCGGTAACTGCCACTGTGTATGTTTCAGTCTGCGTTGCAATAGTTCTTCCAGTGCCGCAGCATCATTACTTTTATCAACACTGCGTATTTTGAATTTGCGATATTCACTCTTGTGCACTTGTCCACCTGTGATAACTGTCATAACGCCGACCATATCCTGACCTCCCAGATGCGCCACATCATAGGCTTCAATACGTACCGAGCGATCATCTTGATGCGTCCGATTCTCGTCCTTGATAAGAGCGACATCTTGAATATGTCGCAAGGCATGAATGCGTTTTTTGATTACTTGTGCTTCTTCAAACCGCTCTTTCTCTGCATAACTCCACATTTGTTTTTCAAGCTCTTTAATGATGGTATCTTTCTTTCCCTCAAAAAACAATCGTATATGACGGATGGTCTGCATGTACTCTCCTCTGTTTTGGTCTGTTGGGTATAGTCCGATTTGTCTGTTGAAGTCTATTTGACCGCGTGCCATTTTGCTTCTTGCTTTCTCTATCGGTTGTTTAGTGTCGTAGTATTTAAAGAGCTTTCGTACCACCTTGAGTGCATCTTTGAAAAGTGTTGCACTGGTAAACGGGCCAAAATGGTAAAGTATGTCTGTCTCATTGTATTTTTCCGTCATATCTTTCGCTCGTACCACCAATACGCGAGGAAATGGTTCGTTGGTTATAATCAAGTGGTTATAGCTCTTATCATCCTTTGCGATTGTGTTGTATTTTGGCTTATGTGTACGGATGAGGTTTGACTCAAAAATCAATGCTTCAAGAACAGAATCGGTTACAGTGTATTCCAGCGTTTTTGCTTCCTCAACCATGCGTGCGATAAGGGGAGATCTCTTTTCAGATAAATCACTGCTAAAGTAGCTTGCTACTCGTTGTCGCAAAGATGTGGCTTTGCCAATATACAAAATCTCTTTTTTTGCCCCCAGAAAGAAATAGACACCGGGTGCATCGGGTAAGGTCTGTTTTTGAAATGCTTCTTTTTTCACACTCGCTACTATAACAAAAACGGCGGACTGTTGTCTTGCTCATCTTTAGATCTACGGTTTGTCGTTACCATTTAGTTACTCTGCGGTATCTGTAGCTTGCGGGTCTTCCTGATCCGGTGTGACAGGTGGTGCAGGTTCAGGTTGAGTGTTGTCACTTTGGGGAGTTTCAGTTGCACTTTCCCGCCCGCCCGCTGATGATTCGTCTGTGTTTTCCGCACTTGTATCATTTGTGTTTGAGTCGCTTTGTTGTGTACTGTCTCCCGTTTCTGATGTTGCATTTGTCGTTGTGTTTTCATTCTCAGTACTTACCGGAGAGGTTTCTTGTTGAGTGTCTGCGGAGGTGAAAGTACTGTCCCCATTTGTTGCGGTGGTGTTATTGATACCATCGTTTGTCTGAGCTGATGTTGAGCTGCTTGTATCCGCAGCTTCTTCCGGTAGCATATCGGTTGAGCTTGAAGTATTTTCCAATGCTTGTGTGTTATTCTCCACAGTTTGATTTTCTGCTTCTGTGGTTACGGTGTCTGAGTCAAGCTCATCTTTTGTGTCTACATCGGAGGTGTCCTGAGATGTGTTATTTCCTGAAGTGTTTCTATCACCTGTATCAGACTGTTTATTACTTTTGCCAAGCTCCGCTTCAAGTGCTTCTATGCGATCTTCCAGTGATTCAATCTTTTCACGGTTCCCCGTCACTACCTGCCACATGTCTTTGATAGCTTGAATAATGTAGTACGGGAGGGCGGTGAAATTGACCTGCTTGAAGCCGTCTTTGTTCTCACTAACCAACTCAGGGAATACCGCTTCCACGTCTTGTGCGGTTAAACCGGTGTTGGTGAGGTTCATAC
>WFTF01000016.1 GCA_015485575.1 Patescibacteria group bacterium
TCCGAGCATATCAAAAGGCGGTCGGCAGAAAGAAAAATACACGGAAAATCAAAACACTGATTATGTCACCCCGGGGGGAACAGTTTACCAACAAAATGGCAAAGAATTTGGCAAAGAGGTATGATCACTTGGTACTGATCTCGGGACGATATGAGGGCATTGATGCGCGGGTCAAAAAAGCACTGCGCGCGCAGGAGGTGAGTGTGGGGGACTATGTACTCACCGGAGGTGAATTGCCCGCACTGTCGGTGGTGGATGCGGTGGCGCGACAGGTTCCCGGTGTGTTGGGTACATTTGCATCTTTGGAAGATGAGCGAAATACAAATGGAGAAGTGTACACTCGCCCTGAAAGTATCAAGTACAAAAATAAAAAATACACAGTACCCAAGATTTTTCTGTCCGGGCATCATGCGGATATAGAAAAGTACCGTTCACAATAAGGAGTGGATACTTACAGACACACTCAAGCGCTTGCAGGATTTTGAGAATGCGTTATAATGCGCGCCACTAACACACTACTTTGATTGAGTCATGGTTGCTTTGTGGGTTGGCGAATGAAACAAAAAAGCATTGGGATGTTTTTGTTTCTAAACACTGTCACTTTCTTGTGATGTCATTAGTAACTGTGCAACAATAAATACTCATTACTTCGGGCGTACTCAATACGTTTGTTTTTGTTGTTTATTGCTGTACGTAATTTCGTTTGTGCATACCATATGTATACAAAACCAAAAGCGGAGGACTACCCATCAGTGGGCGCATTGCCTCAAAAAACGTTCAAACGTGCCAAGGATCCTTTGGTGGATCTGCCTGATCTGATTGAACCGCAGCGGCTTTCTTTTAAGTGGTTTGTGGAAGAAGGGTTGCGCGATATCTTCAAGGAGTTTTCACCGATTACGGACTATTCCGAGAAAAAGTTTGAGCTGGAGTTTAAAAAGTATGAGCTGGGAAAGCCGAAGTGCACCCCAGAGCATGCAAAGGAAAATAAGCTCTCTTACGACGCACCGCTACGCGCAACGGTGGTACTGAAGAATAAGACACTGGATTCTGCAAAGGATCAGGAGATCTTTCTTGCCGACATTCCGGTCATGACCGAACACGGCACCTTTATCATCAATGGTGTTGAACGCGTGATTGTGCCGCAGCTTGCGCGCAGCTATGGTATTTTCTTTACCGCGCAAGAACTTAAAGGAAAAACGTGTTTTGGTGCAAAAATTATTCCGGCACGTGGCGCATGGGTAGAGATTGAGTCCGAAGCGGACGGTGTCATCTATATAAAAATAGATCGCAAGAAAAAGGTGCCGGTCTCATCACTATTGCGCGTATTTGGCTTGGAGAAGGATGAAGACATGATTAAACTCTTCTCTGATGTGGAGCGCGGCGAGGAGTACATCAAGGCAACACTCGAAAAAGATCCCGCAAAGACAACCGATGACGCGTATGTAGAGATATACAAGCGATTGCGTGACGGTGATTTGGCGACAGTTGATAACGCCAGGGAGTTTGTGAACTCCATTTTTGCACCGGAACGCTACGACTTGTCTGAAATCGGTCGCCATCATTTCAACCAACGATTTGATCGTCCCACTGATAAAAAGGCAACTGACGAACGCACCATCTCACTGGAAGATCTGCGTCTGATACTAAAGACCATTATTGAGAAGAACCATGAACCGGGTGCACTGCCTGACGACATTGACCACCTTGGTTTTCGTCGTGTTCGCTACTTCGGTGAAATGGCCATTCAGCGTGTACGCGTAGGTATGACGCGTATGAAGCGAAACATACAAGATCGCATGTCTACCATTGAAGCGGAGACATCACTCCCAATGCAAATCCTGAACCCGCGTCCACTGCAGGCGGCGATTAAGGAGTTTTTCACTACCAACCAGCTTTCCCAGTTTATGCCGCAACAGAACATTCTCGGCGAACTGGAAGGGTTGCGTACACTCTCAGCACTGGGTCCGGGTGGACTCACTCGTGAACGAGCCGGGTTTGAGGTGCGTGACGTACACACCTCCCACTACGGGCGATTGTGCCCCATTCATACTCCTGAAGGACCGAACATCGGTTTGATTTTGCGCTTGGCGATGTATGCGCGCGTAAATCGTTTCGGTATTATTGAGACCCCCTACGTGAAAGTGGAGAAAGGAGTCTTAACCGGTGAGATTGTTTATCTGAATGCACATGAAGAAGAGCAGTTTAATATCGCACATGCGGCGGTTGAGGTTGATGATAAGGGGAAGATTAAAGCTGACTTCGTAGAGGTGCGCCACAAAGGTGAGCCACGTTTGGTGTCACCAAAAGAGGTGCATTACATGGATATCGCAACTAATCAAGCGTTCTCGGTTGCAACTTCTATGATTCCGTTTTTGAATCATGATGATGCAAACCGTACCCTTATGGGCTCCAACATGCAAAAGCAAGCCACTCCGTGTGTGATTCCCGAAGCGCCGATTGTAGCAACCGGTATTGAAAAAATGGCTGCTCGGGATACCGGGCGAGTGCTCGTTGCTCGTGAAGCGGGAGAGGTGGTGGAATGTGATGCGCGCCATATTGTTATCAAAACCAAGGATGGTAAGAAAGATGAGTATCCGCTAACTACCATACAGCGTACCAACGATTTCTCCGCCTTTTATCACCGACCAAAAGTAACGGTGGGGGATAAGGTAAAACGAGGAGATCTTATTGCTGACACCACCTCAACAGATCAAGGGCAGATTGCCGTGGGACAAAACGTCATGGTGGCGTTTATGTCATGGAGCGGCGCGAACTATGAGGATGCGATCATTATCTCTGAACGTTTGGTTAAACAGAGTAAGTTTGCCACCATTCACCTTGATGAATTGGATGTGTCGGTTCGTGACACGAAGCTCGGCCCCGAAGTGACTACACCTGATATTCCAAATGTGTCTGAAATGAAACTGCGCAATCTTGATGAAAACGGCATTATTCGCGTTGGTGCAGAAGTGCGACCAGGAGACATATTGGTTGGAAAGGTGACACCAAAAGGTGAGGCCCAGTTGACCCCTGAAGAACGATTGCTTCGTTCCATCTTTGGTGAAAAAGCTAAAGATGTGAAAGATACCTCACTGCGTCTTGAGGCGGGTAAGCGTGGACGAGTTATTGGGGTAAAGATCTTCTCACGCGAGAATGGTGACAACCTTGAAAGCGGCGTTATTAAGAAAATACTCATTACCATTGCACAGGTACGCAACGTATCGGTGGGGGACAAGCTTGCCGGACGGCATGGTAACAAGGGAGTAATTTCACGCATTCTACCGGAAGAAGATATGCCGTACACGGAAGACGGTACACCGGTAGATATCATCTTGACACCATTGGGTGTGCCGTCACGTATGAACCTCGGGCAGATTCTTGAGCTGCACTTGGGTATGGCGGCAAACACGCTGGGTTACCAGGCGGTGGTGCCTCCATTTGCTTCTGCAACTGAAGAAGAAATTAAAGCCGAACTGAAGGAAGCTGGTTTACCTGAAGACGGTAAGTTGCAGTTGCGCGATGGACGAACCGGTGAGGAGTTTGAACAAAAAACCGCGGTGGGATACATGTACATACTGAAACTGCACCACATGGTGGAGGACAAGATTCACATGCGTTCTATTGGTCCATACTCACTGATTACTCAGCAGCCGTTGGGAGGTAAAGCACAGATTGGAGGACAGCGATTTGGAGAAATGGAAGTGTGGGCACTGCTTGGCTACGGAGCAGCGTATACGCTTCGAGAAATGCTTACTATTAAGTCTGACGATATTGTCGGACGATCTGCCGCGTTTGACGCTATTGTGCGAGGGGAACGTATCAGTCACCCGCACACACCGGCGGCGTTTAACGTGTTGGTGAATCAACTCCGCGGACTTGCTCTGGATGTCGAGTTGAAGCGAGAAGAAGTTTAGTAGTCCTAAATAACATAAGTGTCTATGAATAAACAAACAAAAAGGCGACTATATGTACCAACGGCATTCAGTGAGGTGAGTCTGAAGCTTGCGTCACCGGACCGCATTCTTGATTGGTCTCATGGTGAGGTTACCAAACCCGAGACCATTAACTATCGTACACAGCGACCTGAAAAACACGGGTTGTTTGATGAGCGTATTTTCGGACCAGTGGAGGACTACGAGTGTTCCTGTAAGAAGTATCGTGGTATTCGTTACAAAGGTATCGTCTGTGAGAAGTGTGGGGTTGAAATTACTCGTGCCATTGTACGCCGAGAGCGCATGGGACACATTGAATTATGTGTGCCCGTTTCGCACATCTGGTTTTTGCGCGGGGTGCCGAGTCGTATTGCGCTCATCTTGGGTATTACCGCAAGTAAAGTGGAGAAGGTTATCTACTTTGCAGGGTATATTGTCACCAAGGTACACGAAGATGAGCGCGCACGTCTCCTAAAAGAGCTTGATACCGAATATAAGGCAAAGCTCA
>WFTF01000017.1 GCA_015485575.1 Patescibacteria group bacterium
GCTTAGAAGTCTCCTGTTCTATCCATTAAACTATAGGGGCAAAAACAGTTGTGATCACTGTTTTTGATGTGCATACAATACCAGATAATTAAAATATAGAAAACAAAAAGAGCGGGCCGGACAAGTGATATAAAAATGTTGCGCTTGTGGCCTCGCTCTTACGTTGTAGATGCCTTCACAGAAACGGTTGCACGCACTGTGGGAGATCATCCAGCGACTGAATCGGCTGTTGTTCTCCCAGTTGTGCTGCGCGCAGCACGTCCATGGCATCGGTGAATCCTCCCTCCAGTTCAGGAAATTCATCCTGATCATTGGGGAGGTCCTTAGTCTCCTGTTGGGTGGCCATTTTTGTCTCCTTTCTGTTACGGTGACTACTTTCACTATAAACTGTACAGGTTGTAAAATGTATTGCTTGGTGTGGATAACGGGAGGGGAGATTCGAATCTTACAGATTCTGTGCAGCATTTGGGTATTTTGTTTCGTTTCGCTTACAAAATATCTCAAACCGTTTTTTGAATAACGTAACGCTTTGTATTCACAAAGCTATGTTCCTTCCAACGCACTCACGCTGTTTGTTGCGGAGGAGGGGAGATTCGAACTCCCGGTACGGGGGATACCCGCACAACGCTTTTCGAGAGCGCCCCGTTCAACCACTCCGGCACTCCTCCTTGTATAAACGTAGCTAGTGTAGCAGATTTGTCCGTACTGCAAAATAACTGATAGAATATAGTAACCATGAATGCTGAAAACCCAGTTGCATACTTGAAGCCAGAACACTCAGAAGAAGAGAAATTGCTCCGTCATCATCGTTTTGAAATAAAAGAAGGAGATACGGTTGTTTCAGCCGCTGAGATTCATTATAGATCAAAACCGATTCCTTTCTATCAAGTGAGTTCTTTATATACTGAGTATACACATGCAGGCAAAGGGTATGCTTCTGCAATTATGGATAAAATTGAAACTTTTTTAAAGGAACGAAAGAAACCGGGTATTTTGGTAGATACCATTATGTCTGATGTGCCAGAAGTGCAAGGAATGTATGAACGTAGAGGATGGCACCTGATTGATGAGTATGGACGGCGTGTTTTTAACCTACCGGAGGATATAGATCCAAAGATTTTTGTGGGTTATGAGATGCGAGGGGTTGATGTGTTTGAGGATATTTGATCTATTTGTGTAGATAAGAGACTTGGCGTCCAACTCTAGTTCACTACGTTCTCAAGAGTTACCTGCCCGAGAGTTTGTATATTTTGCATTAGGAATAGCAAAATATATACAAACTCTTTTCAAGTCTCACGTCATAGTGCGCAGGCACTATTACTTCACCGCACACAAGAAAATCCGCCAAAGGCGAACTTTCTAGAAGTGCGCGGTGAGAGACTTGAACTCCCGACCTTCTCGGTGTAAACGAGCTGCTCTACCAACTGAGCTAACCGCGCATATTTATATATGGTCGAAATCGGATACCACATCTACATCCTTTGCCTACAGCTCGTTTGTGTGTAAGCGGTTCGGAAGTCTTCCAGACTCCCTCACCCCCACCAACTGAGCTAATCGCGCAAATGATTTGTTTGAATACGATACGTATTCAAGTAGGGAATATAGTACCTTTTTTGAGAAATAATTCAATAGTCTGTGGACGAAACAAAGATGCACGGTATACTAATCGTACTGTGATGGAGATCAACTGTATTATTACGGGAAAGGTGCAAAATGTTGCGTATCGCGCCTATGCGCAAGACTCGGCTGATGCGCTGGGAGTTCGTGGTTGGGTGCGTAACTGCGGTGACGGAACAGTGCAGGTATGTGCGCAAGGGTCTCCTGAGGTATTAAAAGAGTATGTAGAGTATCTGCATGAGGGTTCGTTGTGTGCGGAAGTGCGGTCGGTATCCGTTGAGTGGAGAACCCCGCAGGTGTTGCTTTCTGATTTTTCCATTACACACTAAAAATTATTTCCATACTCCATGTTCGGCATACATACAAAAAAAGAGTGCACGACGACTCCGGAGATACCTATTTTGTTTGAAAGCGATGATGTGCTGGTTGTCAATAAACCGGCAGGTGTGATGGTGCATGAAGATGGACATCATGGGGGAGAGACGGTAGTGGATTGGTTTTTGAAGAGATATCCTGAAGCACAAGGTGTGGGAGAAGCACAGAAGAGTAACAGAGGAGAAGAGCTGGAGCGCTCGGGGGTGGTGCATCGCCTCGATACCGAAACGTCGGGAGTGCTGATACTTGCAAAAAACCAAGTAGCGTTTGAGCATTTAAAAGCACAGTTCCACGACCGTCTTGCAAAAAAAGAATATCGTGCGTTTGTCTATGGACCGGTCCGTGAGCGTTGGGGTAGTATTGATAAACCCATCGGCAGGTCCCCAAAAGACTTTCGCAAACGTTCTGCCATGCCGGGGGCAAAAGGAACACTCCGCGATGCACTTACTCACTGGGAGTGTATTGGCGCGGGTCGCTATAGAGGCGAGGATTTTTCCTATCTCAAACTAAAGCCGGAAACGGGAAGAACGCACCAGATACGGGTACACTTGCGGGCTATTGAACGTCCGATTGTGGGGGATGCGCTATATGCGGCGCATATGATTGAAGATTCAAGTAATCTTGACTTTTCTCGTATGGCACTGCATGCACATGTACTTGAGGTGACCCTACCCCGGGGAGAACAGGAGCGTTTTATTGCACCACTGCCCTTAGAGTTTGAGGAAGCGTCCGAACGTCTCAGCGCAGAGGAAGAGTAGTACACATCTTTGAGAGACACTTCCTTTTTTTGCGGTGTTGTGGTAGATTAGGGCACGTTTTATTGCGACTTTCCAAGTTTTCAGCAGTTAATAACAAATGTATTTATGAACACAGTAACAAAAGGAGTGACCATTTCTCCGGTAAACATGGAGGACCGAAAAGCACTCGGTATTCGAGCGGGGGATACGGTACGCGTACACCAAAAAATTCAAGATAAAGGTAAGACACGTATTCAAGTTTTTGAAGGAGTGGTACTTGCACGCAAGCACGGCAATGAGCCGGGAGCTACCTTTACCGTTCGCAAGGTTGCAAGCGGAGTCGGGGTTGAGAAAATCTTCCCGTTGTATTCTCCAAATATAGATAAAATTGAAATTGTGAAACGAGCAAAAGTGCGACGCGCGAAACTGTACTTCATACGTGAGAAGGTTGCTCGTGAGATCAAACGACAGATGCGCCGCATGCGCTTGGTTGCGCTCGCTACCGAGTCTGAAGCGGAAGCGAAGGTTCGCGCTGAAGAAGAGGCGAAAGCGGCGGAAGAAGCTGCAAAGAAAGCTGAAGAAGAAGCAAGTGCCGCTCAGACAGAAGAAACTGCGGAAGTATCTTCCACTGAGGAGGTATCCCGGGATTCGGGTGAAGAAGCAGCTCAACCTGAAGAAACTCCGGCGAGTGCCACTGCCGAGGAAACGGAAGCAAATAACGAGGAAAAGGAGGATGAGGCTACAAAGCAAGTGGAAGCAGAGGAAGAGACGGTATCCAAGCAGAATACTGAAGAGGACAGTACCGAAGAAAACAAAAAAGACTAGATTTCTCAAATACACAAAAAGTGCGCCGACATGTCGGCGCACTTTTTGTGTATCCTGCTTTATAAACAAGTTGGTACACATGATACACTGGACAGATATGGCTAAAAGAGGTCCGAGGCCAAAGGGGAGGGTAGATACTACTTGGCGACCGGAGTTGGCGTATGCTGTTGGGTTGATTACAGCAGATGGATCCTTGTCAATAAATGGAAGACACATAAATTTTACCTCCAAAGATATAGATCTAATCCATACCTTTCAAAAATGTCTACATCTGGAAGATATTAAAATTGGGAAGAAAAGTAGGGGTAGGGAACAAGAAAAGAAATATTACCAAGTACAATTTGGAGATGTCTTATTTTATAAATGGCTTGAAGATTGTGGTTTGACACCTCATAAGTCACTCACTATACAGTCAGTAGAAATACCGCCTACATACTTCTTTGATTTTGTTCGGGGTGTGTGGGATGGCGATGGAACTATCACTTACTCTAAAGATACGAGGTGGAAAAATAGTTATATGGTTAGTATAGGTTTTACCAGTGGAAGCAAAGATTTCTTATTTTGGTTACAACGTGAGATAAATAAGCGTCTTGCCACCACAGGAAGTGTAACGAAAAGTACACGAGTACTGCAATTGCGTTATGCAAAGAAAGACTCTCATCAGCTGTTTGATGCTATGTTTTATACCGACTCTCTCCCATCTCTTGAAAGGAAATTTGCAAAAGCACAAAAAATATTTAAAATGAACGGGCTTTAGTTAGAAGACATGTCCACGTGGAGAAATTGGTAAACTCGTACGCTTGAGGGGCGTATGCCTAACGGCTTGCTGGTTCGAGTCCAGTCGTGGACACAAAGTCACAAAAACCGCACGCCTCGCGCGCGGTTTTTTGTGACCTTGGTGGTATACTCAAGTTCTATGGAATCTGCAAAAGAGTATGCGTATGGGATCATCCCCCTGAGAAGGTTTGAAGAAGGGTATCAAGTCCTCCTGATACACCAGATTTCACACAGCGACACCCATTGGACCTTTCCCAAAGGTCATGCGGAAAGCGGGGAGACGCCACTGCAAACCGCACTGCGAGAACTACAGGAAGAAACGGGACTTACTCCACAAAGTGTGAATACGGAAAACAGCTTCATACAGGAGTATGTATTCACCCACGAAGGCAGGCGCATAGAAAAGCAGGTTACCTATTTTGTGGGATATATCGCAAAAGACGCGGATTTACTTACACAACAAGAGGAGATACTGGAAGCACGATGGTGTACTTTTTTTGAGGCACGACAGTTACTGACGTATGATGGTACCCGGGAGCTCTTGGACGAAGTAGAGCAGGTCCTTATGGTCGGATAGGTATCGTATTTTTAGATAAGGAGAAGTGTGTATGGTAATCAAATGTATGCAGGTGCAGGTATACTCAGATTGTATGTATGCTGTGTATTTTACATAACCCGGTATTTTTGTTTGGAATACAAAAATAACCCCAGCAATGGTTTGCTAGGGTTTGTGCTGTTCGGGGGTATGTGCGGAAAGAACCATTCCGCTTCTGGGCTTCAAAAGAATTGTAAACGGAATACTGTTAAACACTTCAAGTGCTGCAATTTTTTTCACCAGAGAATTGCAGTGTGCGCCTGCTCGCATTATCGCACGTGATCCAACGGTCACGCTGAATGTGAGCATCTCTGTATTTGCCGCAATTTTCTGATCGCACTCAGGAATCGGTTCCGGTATGAGTACCACATTTTCTACCGGATAGCCAAGCTCTTCAGCAAACATTTGTTGGATAGTTTTCACATGCTGCTGTAGTGCCACCCGTATTTGTTCATTCTCATTGAAAGTCATGC
Organism: Patescibacteria group bacterium; assembly: GCA_015485575.1. Lineage (GTDB taxonomy): Bacteria > Patescibacteriota > Minisyncoccia > Phycocordibacterales > UBA918 > OLB19. The sequence goes on from WFTF01000017.1 coordinate 5,400, forward strand.
GTATCCGTGGCATGTCTACTTCCTCTTTCTTTTAGTTAAAGATCATTTGTGCTCAACGGTAGCATATATATGCCTGTACACACAAGTTTAACAATTTAGGGGTCGGACCCCCCTAAATTGTTTTTTTGTTGGTTATTTATTCTGAAAGGGGAAAGTGAGCATTGACCAAAAGTTTTTCTCGGGTGTGTGCGCCAACCCGATGTGTTTTGGTTGTCTCCGGTCAAAGGTGTGGAGCATGCGATCCCACCAAGAAAAGATGACTCCATAGTTTGAGTCATGTTCATCACGCAAGCTGGAGTGATGGGTGCGGTGCATATCGGGTGTAATAATCACCTTTTCCAAAGCGCGTTGTATGCGCGGTGGTATATGTATATTTGCGTGATGAAATGCCGCAAAGAAGGTTACCAGCATTTCGTAGAGTATAAAAATCCAAAAGCTCACTCCAAACACTACGAGTACCACCGACTTTACCGCAACCGACAGCAGCAGTTCACCAATATGGAAACGCAGCGCCGAGGTTGCATTGAGGTACTGTTCGCTGTGGTGCACTTTGTGAAAACGCCAGAGAAGGTTTACTTTGTGGTTGGTCCAGTGCCAAATCCAGATGCAGAAATCCAGTAACAGTATGCCCAATAGTGCTTGTCCCCATAGAGGAAGTGCGTCAAAAAATGTTAAAAGGCGATACCCATACACCAGAGTATAGACAGCACTTATATTAAAAGCGAGAAAGATACTATTATTGAACGCAAACAACAAAAGGTTTGCGAGGTATGCACGACCCTTCAGAGAGCGGTCATAGTGACGTTGCGGGAATTGTATTTCCAGTACTACCAACAAAAGCAAGAGTGCTGCACCCACAGCACTCAATGCCAGTTTGTCGATTGCTACCTCCATGTCACAGGTTACTGCCTTTTATCTCCTAAAAAGAAGTTCACCACCGGGCAGTAGGGTACCCATTGTGCGAGTCCCGCAAGTAAGAATCCAAGACCACTGATTGCGGGCGGCGTTCCCCATGGGAAGCTGAGAAGCATGTAGAGTCCCACAAGTATCACACCGATAGCGAGAATGCTTTGGAGTATTCGTTTCTTTTTATTCATGGGTATTTTTTATGCTGGTAACGGTACCTACAGTATAGCAGAAAACGAATGATACATTTTATTCTTTGAAGTGTGTGGGTGTTGAATCGTGTGTTGGTATGTTATTTGAACATCGGACGTGAACAGCGCGAGCAAAGCAGTTTGCTCGCTCTAGCCACCCTGCATCAAAACAGACTCCCCTTACGGGGAGCTTGTTTTTCTTCAGGGCGGCTATCGGGAATCGAAGCTTACAGCTTCAGTACACCTTTTGGATATATTCTCCCGTTGGTCGAATCTA
>WFTF01000018.1 GCA_015485575.1 Patescibacteria group bacterium
ATGGTGCGGGTCAGTTCCTGCAGCTGCTGCTGCAACAAAAGCAGACTCTTGTCGTCTTGTGCCGCGGTATCCTTCTTGAAAAAAACATAGTATACCTGTATGAGCAGTACCGCGACAATGAGCACAACCGCGACTATTTGAATCGTCAACATGGCTGTAGTGTACCACAACCTCTAATTTTTTCGCGTCTCAAAAAACAAGAACTTACCCAACTCAACGGTTACCAACGCAAGCACTCCCGCAACAAAAGATAGCCGCATCAACTCAAACGGGAGTGGCGTGTACGACAGTAAGTACTGGAAAAACGGAACGGTAAGCACGATTACCAAAAGTGTTGCGCTAACCAAAAAGGATCCGATAAAAAACAGATTGGTGTGCAGCGGCACCTTCCATACCGGAACAGTGAGTGATCGGAACGAAAAGGATATAAAAAGCGAATCAACGGCAATTGCCAAAAACATTACACTCCGTTCTATCTCCAAGGGGAGAGCTAAGCTACGTACATATAAATACAGTACACCGGTAATCAATCCAAGAACCGTTACCACAAATGCAACAAACCAGAGCATTTGTGCAGATAAGATTCCTTCCTCGTGAATATCTTGAGGTTTTTGCTTCATAGCATTTTTCTCTCCTTTTTCAAATGCAAATGCCACACTCATCACCCCCTCTTCAATGATATTCGCCCATAAAATCTGTGCTGGTAAAATCGGCACTGGTGCAGAGAGTATTAAGGCAATGGAAATGAGCACCGCCTCTGACAAACTGGTGGACAAAAGATAGCCCACTATTTTACGGAGGTTTGCGATAATGCGTCGCCCTTCTTCAATGGCGGCATAAATGGTTTCAAAACTGTTGTTCATCAACACCAGATCCGATGCCTCTTTTGCCACTTCGGTGCCTGTTCCAATGGCAATACCAATATGCGCCCGCTGCAATGCAGGAGCATCGTTGATACCGTCACCGGTCATAGCAACAATTTCTCCTTTTTGTTGCAACACCATGGCAATACGCATCTTCTGTGACGGCAACACGCGTGCAAAAACGGAGACATCGTGCAGTGCAATGAGTAAGTCCTCATCGGACAACTCCTGTAGATCATCACCGGCTAAAGCAAGATCACCCTCCTGGGCGATCCCCACCTCTCGTGCAATAGACAGTGCCGTCTGCGGATTGTCACCTGTGACCAATAGCACCTGCGCTCCGGCAGACTGTACGCCGGCAATCGCCCGGGAAACTCCCTTCCGAATCGGATCGGTAATAACCAACACTCCCGCAAAGACCAAATCGTCTAGGAGTGTACCGGTGTTTTCCGGTATGACATCATAAGATACGCGCTTGTATCCAACAGCAATCAACCTCTTCCCTTCTGCGGTGTAGGTTTCTATCGCTTTTTCTATGCACTCCCTGGCTTCATCGTAGAGCACTTCCTCCCTCCCTCCCTGCAGCATTTTTGTAGCATATTTCAAAAGAGTTTCCGGTGCACCATTCACACACAACCGAAACCGATCCCCCTCCTCTGCCAAACCGGCTGCAAAACGCTGTTCCGAGGTAAAAGCAAGATAGTCTATACGATGAGCACGCAAACTCCCTTCCGTATCGGAAATGGACACACTTGCCGCCGCTTCCAAAATAGCAACTTCCACTGCGTCTCCATGTGCGACACTGGTGTCATCTTTCTCCTCCGTGTACGCATCAACAGCAGTAAGTGCGATATCAAAAATGTCACGTGCTTCAGATCGCTTGCAAAAGTCCGGAGCAAGAATGGATCGCCCATCGCCATAGAGCATCTGCTGTACAGACATCACCGCCTGAGTGAGCGTACCGGTCTTGTCGGTCAATACATATGTAGTGGACCCGAGTGTTTCCGCCGCGAGTAAATTACGCACCAACCCACCTCGTTTCAACAGCGCCTCCATCCCCACTGCAAGAATAATGGTAACCGCGGCAGGTAACCCCTCGGGAATAGACGCAACCGCAATTGCAATTGCCATAAGCAGCATATCTTCAAGCGGTTGCGCTTTCCATAGTCCAATGATAAAGATGAACACCACCAATGCACCAATAATATAGAGCATTACATTGGAGATGCGTCGCATCTGGCTTTGTAGCGGGGTTTCACTATCGTCAATTCCACGCAGGCTATCGGCAATGACTCCCATGGCAGTATCGTCCCCAATTGCGGTGACTACGCCAATACCATAGCCGCGTGCCACAAAACTGCCCATCCACGCCATGCAAGACTGTTCGGAAAAAGGGGTACCCACCGCAACTGCATCGGTACTTTTTGACACCTCCAGCCACTCGCCGGTGAGTGCAGACTCGTTTACCGCCAGTTGCTTTGTATAAATCAGACGCATATCTGCGGGAACTTGCGAACCACTTTGCAATATCACTACATCTCCCACCACCAATTCACTCGCATCAATTTCATGCTTGTGCGCATTGCGTAGCACTGTCGCCCGCTGTTTTTGGGAATGAGCAAGTTTCTCAAATGCTCTGGATGCTTTCCCCTCTTGATACATACCCAACACCACGGCAATACATAATGCAAATAAAATAACCGTTGCATCCAGATATTCCCCCAAGGCAGCCGTCAGAGCGAAGGCAATAAGCAGCACCACCGCAATGGGACTGCGCAGCTGTGTGAAAATACGCTCATACCAACCTGATGTGGTTTGCGGAGTAAAGATGTTTGCGCCACACTCCTTCTGGCGTTTTTCCACCTCCGTATAGAGTAATCCGTTCTCAGTTGACCCCAAAACCGTCAGCACCTCACGATAATCATGTGCGTGGTAGGCATAAGTTTTATTTTGCAGCTCTTTTGCGTGCACAATCTGTAGCAAAGGGTCTTCTGAAGAACGTAACATAGTGCTATTATACAACGTATACACGATTAACAATGGGCAAAATGGCACTACATGAGGACATCAAAGCTTCTCTCAAAGAAGCAATGAAAGCAAAAGAAGAAGTGAAGCTGCGCGTGATACGCAGCCTGCTTACGGCATTTATGAATGAGCTGGTGGCAACCAAGCGAACCCCACAGGATACTCTCACTGATGAGGAGGTGCTTGCTGTTATAAAGCGTCAAGCGAAACAGCGCAAGGATTCCATTGCACAATATGAAAGCGCGGGACGTGAAGACTTGGTACAAGCAGAGCAAGAAGAGTTGGCAGTGTTGGAAACCTACCTTCCTCAGCTGATGAGTCAGGAAGAAATTCGTCCGATTGCACAAGCGAAACAGGAAGCACTGGGTATTACCGACAAAAGCAAAATGGGAGTGCTCATCGGTGCGATTATGAAAGAACTCTCCGGGAAAGCGAATGGAGCGGATGTAAAAGAGGTTGTTGAATCTCTTCTGTCATAAACCATGAAGTTTGAAAGGTGGAAAGCAAAACCAAAAGCGGTACAAGAAGCTGCCCAAGACGGTAATAAACGATTACTGTCAGAGATGGGCAAAAAGGGTGCACAAGTGGCAAATGAGAAACAGGCGCTGCAAAAAGATATGGAGGAGCTACAGTCTGAACGTCTTGCAGAAAAACGGGAACAAGAAGAGCGCGAGCGTATCCGGTCGGCAAATGAACACATCATTGACTCGGACGGCAACGATCTGGACTATAGTGATGATAGATAGGTGCCCTGCTTCAAAATGAATAACAATGCGGCAGGAGCCTTCGGCTCCTGCCGCAGCTCTGTACAAACACTCAAAAACAGTATATAACTCCCCATGGAAATGATTTTGAAAAAACGAGCAAAGGGAGAACCTTATGGCAAGAGTTACCCGTATCGGAGAAAACCTCTATGAGGTCACAGGGTTCGTGCAATCCATGCCACACCTGTGTTATCAGGTCATATTTGAAAAAAATACGCCTCGTGTGGTTATGCGAGAGGGATGCAGCTTAGATACATGGGACCGTCATGCCGTCCAAGCACTTCAATACGCGCTGATTACCGCAGAGGTAGAATAATGGGAGATCATGGTACCGAACCAGAACCACAGCCCGACACCAAAACCCAGAGGGTGATTTGCGGCAAGACCGTGGTGGACTGGGATCAAGCGGTGGTCTATGTACACAACAAGAAAAATCCGCACACGCTTCCCACGCATCTGCACTTCACCTTCTTTGGCAGTGGTGAGTACCTGCTTGATGAAGTGGCGTATCTTGCCGGTCAATGGACACACTACCCGAACAAGTGTCTGCACACCTGCACACCGGGCAGTCACGAGTACTGCCGCGCTCGTCAAATGGCAATACGGGTGGTGGAGACATACCGCCGCAACTACCTGAAAAAACACGGCATGCCGCCACCTGCGTGGATGCGCACACGTTCTTTTGATCCCCAACTGCTGCTGGAGAAAACAGAGCAGATCAATCAAAAGGTGCGCGATCGCTTAAGCGGTCAGTTGTCTTTGAAATTCTAACCCGCACGTGTGCGGGTTTTTGTTTTATTCCAAAGTGCGCGCCTCCGTGACAGAAAAGTGCCCCACTTTTGTCCTGCGCAGATTTTGCAATGTTGCCGGATATCCCAAACGTCTTCCCAGCTCTTCCGCCAACGAGCGAACATACACACCGCTGCGCACAACAAACCGTACCGTAAGCACACAGTTATCGTCCGTCCAGGTGAGTGATAAAAGCTCTGCTTCCAGCACTTCCATATCGCGTATCGGTACCTCTGTGAGCACCTCGCCACTTGCTTCCGCCTGCCGCGCTCTTTTGTACATGGGTACCCCGTCTTTTTTTATCGCACTATAGGCGGAAACCGGCAGTGTCAGTGTAGCAATCATACTCTCCAACACCTGCTGCACCTGTGTTATATCAAGCGTGGACACACGCACCTCTTCCAACACCCGACCCTCCAAGTCACCGGTACTGCGCCTCTCACCGATGCGCACCTCGGCGATATACTCCTTATCAAGTTTGGTCAGTTCGCTCAGTTTTTTGGTGCCGTGCCCGATACCGATAACCATCAGTCCGCTTGCAAGCGGATCAAGTGTGCCCGCGTGTCCCATCTTTGGTGCCTTTTTCCCATCGTGCTCGGCACTATACTGAGATCGCAGTCTGCGGATCACATCAAAAGAAGTAATCCCTTTGGGTTTGTCTATAAGCAGTATCTCAGGAAATTCTTTCATTGCGGAAACTATAGCACAGTACAAACACAATTACGTATGTCTGTCGGTCTCTTGAAAAAATATGTGCGCTACTTCTCCCGTTAACCGAAGTGGTGCATCGCACACAAACGGCTCGGAAGCCGTAGTCACCCCTGCATGTGTCGGTACATAGGTGCTCACACTCAAGACACTGTCTGTTTTCTACAAAAAGTTTGAGAGCTTGACCACAAAGAAGACAAAAAACAGCAGCAACATCATACCTTCCCACTGCATGACCTGCCGCGCCAATCCGTTTACGAAAAAGATGAGCGAAGCTGCCAGCAGCACCTGTATACCCAAGTCCATGACCACCGCGTCGGCAAGCAATGGTGTAATCAGAGCAGGTATTCCAATCACCACCAAGATATTAAAGGCGTTTGAACCAAAGATATTGCCGATGGCCAGTTCCGCCTCTCCTGTCTTTATGGCGTTGAGTGACACAAACAACTCCGGCAGTGATGTTCCCAACGCAATTGCCGCAATAGAGATAAGTCCTATAGGTACTGATAAAGCGGAGGCGATATTGACCACCATATCCACAGTATAGTTTGCACCCAGCAATACCGCTGCAATACCTAAGACCACAAACGCAATGGACTGTGCCTGCAAACGCTCCGCGCGGCCATTTTTTTTGCGCAGTTCAACAGCATCCTCACTGCGAGCCTCCACAAACAGGTACCACATATACGCCAAAAATGTACCCAGCAGCAGCACCGCTTCCATGCGATCCACAACGCCATCCCAAATGACCATTAAAAAATGCGTGGTCGCAATGAAGAAGATGGGCAGCTCTGTTTTGATTAAGTCACGCTTAATAATCACACGCCCACCGAGCGCAGCCAAGACACCTACCACTAAAAGAATGTTCGTGATGTTTGATCCCACCGCGTTTGCAACCACAATCTCGGTTGCTCCATCCAGCGCCGCCGCAATGGACGATGCCAGTTCCGGCAGTGAGGTGCCAAACCCCACAATCAAAACACCGATGGCAAACTTACTCATACCGAGCGCAGCACCAATTTGCTTGGCGCCGATGACAAACATATCCGCTCCACGTACCAAGGCAAACAGTGCAGCCGCGAGGTATACGGTCCAAAGTAGTAACTGTATCCATTCCATATGCACGTTATTGTACACCAATTGACATAACGATGCGTTATAGATGCGGGAAAACTAACAAACACACTAGAAACTACATTACCAACCACACGATCTATATATCGCGTAGTATCCTCTCAACATCGCGTAGTTCCTTGATACAAGAGTGATACGTAGGAATCTGTTGTGCAACCAAACTCCAAAAAGCTGGACTATGATTGAGCTCTTGTAAATGACACAATTCATGCACCACAATATAGTCCTGCAGGTGTCTTGGCAAAAAGAGTATTTTATAATTAAAATTCATATTTTTGAGTGATGTGCAACTACCCCAACAGCGTCGTTGGTTGCGGATGGCGATACGATTAAACGTGAAGTTGTAGTGAGTATTCCAATACTGCACTCTCTCATGTATAAGTGTTCGTGCCGCTTCTTTGTGCTGTAAGTAGTGAGGGGTCACCGAGCTTGCTCTTTTCCCTCTTCGTTTCCTAATACGTAGCATACTTGACGAACATTGTACCAAAACGGTATACAGTGACATAGAAAAAAGGAGGTCTTCTGACATGAAAAATGTACAAGAACTGCTGCTATTTAAAACAGCATTGCAGCAACCGATGGTGGAGGTGACCCTTACATCATTTTTGATGGACCTGCCCAACAGTAATGCACAAATACATCTATGTGTGTTTCGAAACAGAAAGTGGAGACAGCTAACGGCAATGCTGTTACCAAGTCCCACTGAGTTATGGGATTTCTGGAACCCGCCACATCCTCGCGGTGAACTGGTTCTGCCTGACTATGTTGTAAGACATATCAAAAACACATTGCGCAGATATGGTATTCGTCACCTGATTGGTATACGAGCACAAAGTAGAGTCCCCAAAGGGGTATTACTGTATGACCCGCACGCAGAAAAAATTGATATACAGATTCCACCAAACCGAACCTTGCACTAAGCTTGCACTAAGTAAGTGCGTACAAACAAAAAGCCGATGGAGTGCCATCGGCTCTTTTTGTCGCTATTCCAGATCAATCTCGCGTTCAAGGGCGGACCGTGACACGTCCAGTGTTCGTGAAATATCTTTTACGATATCCGACACTTCGGTACCTTTGTCATAGACACGCTTCACATCAGCGCCTGATGTAAAGTAGATACGTACGCGTATCTTCCCATCAAGGTCACTTACCTTTGTCACTACCCTTTGAATATCACCGTATTCAAAACGGAGCACTTTCGCCACATCGTCAGCTCGTCTCTTAAGTTCATCAGCAACGGCGTCAATAATATCCTGCGGATCATCATCTTCCACGGTAAACGTGCGTCGCTCGCTATTGTTGTACCGCACTGTGACCTTCGCTTCTTTTTTACCGACCTCGGCAACTATGCGCTTGATGTCACCAAGTGCATTGTCAGTAGTCTCCTTACGAGTGTTGTCGGCACCATCTGTAAACTTCATCAAGCGGCGCACCTCCTCTTCGGCGGCGCCCAACTTCTGTGCAATGCGCGTAATCAGTGTATCAGTACTGTCCGTGTAAATAATCAAATCACGGTTCCGTTTTCCATCCTTTCGGTAACTGCGCACTATAAACTCACCATCTTCTTCACTCACACTCACCGATTGCAGTACACCGATACTTGGTACACTGGCACTTTGCAGCACAGTACCGCTTGGCTTTAACTTCCGCGGTACACCTTTCTTCAAGACGTCAGCGGGATACTTTTCATTCGGGTATGCGGCGAAGAAAGATTCTAACAGTGTCTTGGTGGCAGGTCCGATAACTCCGACGGGGTCTAGGTTAAATCGTAACTGCAAACGACGTATGGCCTCCTGTGTTTTGGGGCCAAAGAAACCCGAGTCTACACCATAGGGGTATATCTCCGCATCGGTTGCCAAAAGCCGTTGAATGCGAGCAATATCTTCGCTGGTTTGACCATAGCGTATATCCTCTCCCAGTATTGTGTCAGAACCGGAGTCACGCATCGGAAGAGCCGGAGTTTGACCTGATATGGACGCTGCAATTTGCGCAAACTCGTCACGCAATTCCCGCATTTGTTTAATAATCGCATCCATGCGTGCAAGTGCCGCGGAAAAATCATCACTCTGTGCAAAAACAGTTTGAGGAAGCAGTAACATCAAATACAAAGCGACAATTGCGATAACACTTTTTTTCATAACCAACAAAAACAGCTTAGGTACTTATATACC
>WFTF01000019.1 GCA_015485575.1 Patescibacteria group bacterium
TCTCAAAACAGCTTCGAATCGCGCCACGCCCAGCACTACTTTTTTCTTAAAAAAGAAGTGCTGGGCTGCGCCCTCTCTCTCCGCAAACAAAATATGCATCCTTTCGGATGCTATTTTGTACTTGCGGAGAGAGAGGGATTCGAACCCTCGGTACGCGTAAACGTACGGCGGTTTTCAAGACCGCTGCCTTCAACCACTCAGCCATCTCTCCAGAAGTATGTAATTGTATATACGCGCCGGCATATATTACCAAGCGTGCCACATACATATATATGTATATACATGTATGTGTGCACAGGATAGTAGCAAATAATGGTCACTTTTCCAAGTGCCGACCGGATACAAAAACAACCGCTGCAAGCAGTGGTTGTTTTTGTTTTATTTCTTTGCGCGTTGGATTGCTGCAACCAGCCGAGACTTCTTGCGAGCGGCGGTGTTTTTCTTGATAATGCCGCGCTTTGCCGCTTTGTCTATCGCTTTGTACGCTTCGGGTACCTTTGCTTCCGCTTCCTGCAGGTTCCCCTGTGCAATCAGCTTGCGTATATTTTTCACCACGTCGTTCATCGCTCGTGTGCGTCGTAGGTTGTATACGCGCTTGCGAAGCGATGCACGATGTGCCTTTGCTGCTCCTTTGGTAATTGGCATATATATACTGTGTGTTTTATGTGCGCCAAACTATACCGTACGCGGAGGAAAAAAGCAACAACTTTGCAGGGTCTGTAAAAGACGGTAGTATACAGCTATGATCAGACATATAACCGGCAGTGTTGCGGACATAGCTGAAAAACAGGTGGTAGTGGACGTCAATGGGGTCGGCTACCTGGTGTACATAAACAAGACACCGGAACACTTCACACTGGACGCAACCGTTACCTTCCACACCTACCATGCCATTCGTGAGAACGCGCAAGAGCTCTACGGTTTCACCACCCGTGATGAACTGGAGTTGTTTGAGTTGCTGCTGCGCATTCCGAAGATAGGACCGAAGTCGGCAATGCAAATCCTCTCGCAAAGCGACATACACACCATCAAAAAAGCGGTACTCTCAAACGACCCCGTCTATCTGACAAAAATGTCAGGCATTGGCAAGAAGACCGCGGAAAAGGTGGTGAATGAACTGCAAGAAAGCTTCAGCAATTTCTCAGGGGCGTACACGGAAAACGAGTCCGACACGCAGGCGGCACCGCCGTTTGCCGCCGATGCCATTGACGCACTGATTGCGCTGGGGTACCCGCAAAGTGACGCTAGAACGGCAATACAAAACCTTCCCCCGGAAATCAGCACTGCAAACGAGGCGGTACGAGAAGCGTTAAAACAGCTTAGTTCATCACAATAAAACGCATCTTTCTCCACCACGCAAGTACCGCAACGAAGCGACACATCGTATACTTAGTGGTATGAATACCGTTTTGTATTGGATAAAGCGTTTCATCCCACGATTTATCTTGGAGAAAATACGCCCGCCGTATCACTACACACTGGCGTATCTGGGAAACCTGCTCTACAAAAGTCCGTCAAAAGAAATTACCGTTATTGCCGTTACCGGTACTAAGGGGAAATCCACCGTAACCGAACTCATCACCGCCATACTTGAAGCGGACGGTAACAAGGTCGCCTCACTCTCCACCATACAATTCAAGATTGCAGACACCGTTGAGCGGAACATGTTTAAGATGACCATGCCCGGCAGGTTTTTTGTGCACCAATTTTTGCGCAAAGCGGTGGACGCACAGTGCAGTTACGCGGTTATTGAAATGACCTCGGAAGGGGCGAAGCAGTTTCGCCACAAGTTTGTGCAGATGGACGCACTGGTATTCACCAACCTCTCCCCTGAACACATTGAATCTCATGGTTCGTTTGAAAAATACAAAGCTGCAAAACTTGAAATTGCAAAACAGTTGGAGGACTCCGCCAAACAGCCGCGCTACATTGTGGCAAACACCGATGATGAACACGGGCAAGACTTTCTGAAAATAAAAGTGGAGGAAAAGTTGCCGTACGGACTTGAGAGCTTGAAGCTCCACACACTGCACAAAGACGGCATTGGACTTATTTTCCAAGACGGAAATGAGGAGGTCACCATACGTGTACCGCTGGTGGGGCTCTTTAACGTGTACAACACCCTTGCTGCGGTTACTATGACGCGCGCGCTGGGTGTGGGGCTGCGCACCATTGAGTCGGCACTTCGTGCTCTGCCGCCGGTGAAGGGTCGCGTGGAACACTTTTCTTCTCCCAAAGACGCAAAAAAACAGGTGACGGTTGTGGTGGACTACGCCCACACACCCGACTCGCTTGAGCAGCTGTACCTGGCATTTAAGGATCAGTACAAAATAGGTGTGCTCGGCAATACCGGTGGCGGTCGAGACACCTGGAAGCGTCCTGAAATGGCACATATCGCAGAACAGCACTGTGACCAGATTATCCTCACCAACGAAGATCCCTACGACGAAGACCCGAGAAAAATCGTGGAAGAAATGGCAAAAGGTGTTGAAGATAAGAGCAAACTGGATATTATCATGGACCGACGCCTTGCCATACGTACCGCCATTGAACGCGTGCCCGACGGTGGCTATGTACTGGTAACCGGCAAGGGTACCGACCCGTATATCATGGGTCCGCACAACACTCGACAGCCGTGGAGCGATGCGGAGGTGGTAAAAAAAGAATTGGCACTGTTGCAATGAGAAAGCGAGGTTCTGTGTTGCAGCACAGCCAACACAAAAGCCCGACGCCTACGGCGTCGGGCTTTTGTGTACCACACACTCCATGTAACCGCAGAACGTATGATGTACCCGTGGTCTGTGATTGTGGTGTAGAGAAGCTAGCGCGCAAACAACACAATGCCCGATGCGACAGAAACATTCA
>WFTF01000020.1 GCA_015485575.1 Patescibacteria group bacterium
GTATGGTGGTTGACGCCATTAAACTCTCACATAAAGTTGATGCCATCGTATTCGCCACAGGAGATGGAGACTTTGTGCCCGCCGTTGAGTATATAAAGAGCCAGGGCTGTCAGGTTGAAGGGATCACCTTCGGGCGCAGTGCCTCTTCGGCGTTTCGCACTGCGGTAGATGACTTTATTGATCTAGATGAAGACCCGAAACACTTTTTAATCGGCTACCGTGCACCCCGAAAGCGCAGCACTCGGAAGAACACCGCACTGAAAAAAGAAATCCAAAAAGTCATCACCGCGGGAACGGACACGGATGATATGGAATAGTTCCGCCAAGCACACAAATCGCAACACCTATCGCTGTGGGTTTTGTGTTTTGCACATACTTAATATACACTGTACACAGACAAAGGAGGAATACATGTCAAAAAAGATAAAACTGAACCGGCACGGCTTCAATCGAGGCGTTGACAGAATACTGAGCTTTCAGTACCTGTGTCGGCAGATACACTACTGGTATCTGCAGTTCGTACGCGGTCACCTGTACAAGGACCATTCCGTGCAGCACAGACGCAAGGAACAAGATTTGGAATAAGAGCAAGCATCGCTTGCTCTTTCTGATGGTATTACGTGCATACCCAACCAACACCATACCTGTTTTACATTTACACCTCTGCTTGCTAAGCTAAGAGGTGTTATTCGTTGAGCTGTGCAAACAGGTAGGTTTCATTGTATGAAATCTGAAGTTTGCACAGCTCGTAAGTACAATTTCATAATGAAAAAGAAGACATTTACCGTAGATATTGCGGGGAAAACGCTCACCGCTGAGTTTACCGACCTTACCAACCAAGCGAACGGTTCCGTGCTCCTGCGTATGGGTGAAACGGCGGTACTGGTAACCGCCGTGATGAGTTCTCGTAAAAGCTCCATGCCCTACTTTCCGTTGTCTGTAGAATTTGAAGAAAAGTTCTATGCCGCGGGACAAATGCTCGGCAGTCGTTTCATGCGCCGTGAAGGTCGCCCCAGTGATGAGGCGGTACTGTCCGCACGCATCATTGACCGCACCATACGTCCACTGTTTGATCAGACCATACGCAACGATATACAAGTGGTCGCCACAGTGCTTGCCATGGGAGAAGACGATCCGGACGTACTTGCGGTTATCGGTGCGTCGCTTGCCCTGTCGGTATCTGACATACCTTGGAACGGACCGGTTGGAGCGGTACGTATCGGGCAACACAGAGAAAGCGGTGAGGTAATCATCAATCCGACTTACACACAACGTGAAGCACATGAGCTTGCATTTGAGATACTCGCCTGCGGTAAAGATGGAAACATAAATATGATAGAAACCGCCGCATCCGAAGTGCCCGAGTCGGACATTGTCTCCGTACTCAATGCCAGTGTGCAGGTGCATCAAAAACTGGAAGCATGGCAGAAAGAAATTGTTCTGGAAATCGGCAAAGAAAAGTGGGTACACGAAACACCGCAGGTACCGGAGTCGGTACAAAAACTGTTTGCCGAAGAATTCTCCGCGCAGTTGTCTGACACTCTCTTTTCCGGCAGGGCGGGGAAGGACCATATCCATGAACTGAAAGATGCGTTTCTTGCTCGTGTCTTAGAGGTATGTGGTGAAGAGGTGGATACCGCACACGCTGATTTATTCTTTGAAGAAGGGGTGGATAAAGAACTGCACCGAGGTGCCATTGAAGAGGGAAAACGAGCGGATGGGCGCGGCATGGATGAGGTGCGTGAGCTGTATGCACAAGCGGGTGACGTCTCTCCCGCACTGCACGGAAGCGGTATCTTCTACCGTGGGGGCACACACATCTTCACCGCACTGACGCTCGCCGGACCGGAGTCGGCACAACTGATTGACACTATTGAAAACCAGGACAGTAAAAAGCGATACATACACCACTACAACTTCCCTCCTTTTTCGGTGGGAGAGTCCGGGCGAGTAGGTGGATTTAACCGTCGCATGATCGGGCATGGAGCACTGGCGGAAAAGGCGCTGTTGCCGGTTATACCCCCCGAAGACTCCTTCCCCTACACCATTCGTCTTGTTTCAGAAACCATGGCATCAAACGGATCAAGTTCAATGGGTTCGGTGTGTGCATCCACCCTGGCACTGATGGACGGCGGCGTGCCCATTACACGTCCGGTTGCCGGCATCGCTTCAGGACTGATGATGTATGACCAGACACGCTATGCACTGTTAACCGATATACAAGGACCGGAAGACGAACACGGAGATATGGACTTTAAGGTTGCAGGCACGCGCAAGGGAGTAACCGCTATACAGATGGATGTAAAGGTGTCAGGTGTGCCGGTAGCTATTCTTGCTGAAGCACTGGAAAAGGCAAAAGAAGCGCGACTGCAGATACTGGATGTTATGGAAGCGGAGATTGCACAACCGCGACCAAGCATATCTCCACGTGCACCGGAAATTGTCACCATGCGTATTGACCCCGATCAAATCGGTCTGGTCATCGGTTCCGGTGGAAAAACCATCAACGCTCTGAAGGAAGAAACGGGCGTGGAAGAAATCTCTATTGAAGATGACGGCACCGTATTTATTACTGGCAAAAACGGCAGCGCCCAAAAAGCTATGGAAAAAATTGAGGCACTGACAAAAACCTACGAGGTGGGAGAGCGCGTACGAGTTACCGTCACTCGGCTTGCGGACTTTGGCGCTTTCGCAAAGATTGACGATCAAAATGAGGGTTTGATCCATATTTCTGAAATTGCTCCGTTTCGCATAGAGAAGATTTCCAATATTCTCTCGGAAGGTGATGTGGTGGAAGCTGTGGTATCTAAAATTGAAGACGGAAAGATAGGGCTCTCCATCAAACAAGCAGACCCGGACTTTGCGGAACGCAACGGTGCGCGCGACCCGAGAAAAAAATGATACACACTGCACACTATGTCTATACACAAGGGGTCCAAAGGACCCCTTGTACTTTGTATATAACATCTCTTCGCACATGCAAAAAGGCATGCGATACTAATACGAATGAAGCACTCGGACAAGCACACCGTTCTTCCCCTTCGCACCTTTCACGACGATCTTTTGCGTGCTCGCGGACAATCGGTATCGCGACCTAAAAAGGCGCGCAAAAAAACACTCAATGCTCAAGATTCCGCAAACTCACTCCTGCAACAATCAACAAAAAAACCGACCAAGCAACCGACACGACGCAAAAAGGCAAAACGCAAAAAGGCATTAGAGTTTCTCTCCACAGAACGAGAAGTAGCCGCTGCACAAGAAGACCTTCGGTTAAAAGAAGAAGTAACCACAATTCCGGATGCAAACTCCCTCAAGCAAGAAGTGGTGCAATCAGAAAAAGACACTCAGTCCGAGTCGTCGTTTTCACAGAAAATACATATTGACAAATCACGTATACAGGAAGATATTGAATACATTCAAAAGCAGAGTAGGGGGGGTACTTCTGTACACACACAGACACAAGATCTCTCCGCAGACACCGACTTGGAATCAGCTGTCATTGTCCAAAATAAAAAAACCAAACGCTTCCGTCTGTTACCTGCGATTGTAGCATCGTTGACCAGCTGGGCAAAACGAAAAAAAACTGAACTCACCGCAAAACAGGAACCGGAACATGTGGTACAAAAAGCGGAATCACGTTTGGATATACTCACCAAAGCGGCAAAAGCAAGTTACCACGCACCCACCAACGATCATGGAGTGGTGATTAAGCGTCTAAAAACACAAAAACGAAATACACCTAGTGTGGCGCTGACCATAAAAAAGAAAGAGGAAATGTCGCAACCAAAGTGGTCGTCTGCAACTGAAGAGCTCCCCAAAAAGACAACACCTGCACGCAAAAACACTCAAATAAGATCGCAGGAGCTTGAGGGAACTCCGGCAAAAGATACACGTCACTCAACAGAGCCCCAAACGACTGACCAGACGCAAAAGAGACAGGAGCAAC
>WFTF01000021.1 GCA_015485575.1 Patescibacteria group bacterium
ATTTTTGGCGGTATGGCACTGGGTGTACCCCGCATGGTGGCAACCGAGTTTGCTTTTTTGGCAGCAGTGCCGGTTATGTTTACCGTTGCAGCCTATGACTTACTAAAATACCGAGAACTATTCTCCGCAGCGGACATACAGATGCTTGTGTTTGCATCAGTAGTCGCGTTTATTGCCTCGCTTGGTGCGGTGCTCTTTCTTTTACGATTTTTAGAGCATTTTTCCCTATTTGGCTTTGGTGTATACCGTATTCTGTTTGGAGTAATCCTGTTACTATTTTTTGTCTAAACTGGTCTCAAGCCCCTTCTCACCATAAACACTGCACTATGTTGATACCTTTTGCTCTGTATCTGACAAATATACTTTTTTTCTTGAGCGTAAACGATTCTTTTTGAATTGTGTTTTATGCTGCGAAGATCTCCATCGTGCATGCATCTTTTGTAGCTTTGTTGGCAGATGCGACAGTGCCATGCACGCATACGAGCAGTATCCTTTCCTTTTTTCCATACAGTGTTCACAACCTAAAAACAGTACATGACACGGTGCATACTTGCAGTGGTGATGCGTGTCACTTTTGCGCTTCTCACAGAGGTGACAGTAGGAAATAATCTCATCACCAATACGCTCTCCCAGTCGCTCATCAAACACAAAGTTCTTGCCCTTGAATTTGTTCTCCAAGCCCTTTTGCCGCACCTGGTGTGCGTAGTCTATAATACCCCCCTTCAGGTGTCGCACATCGCGGAAACCATTGTGTTTCAACCATGCACTTGCCTTCTCGCAGCGAATACCACCGGTGCAATACAGCGCCACTTTTTTATTTTTATGCACGCGCAATGTCTGGGGTATCTTTGCCAGCTCTTCGCGAAATGTCTCCACATCCGGACAAATGGCACCTTCAAAATGTCCTACCTCTGATTCATAGGCATTGCGCATATCTATAACCACTGCGTCAGGGTCCTCAATATACGCGTTCATCTCCTCCGCAGTGAGGTACGCTCCGGTATCGGTCACATCAAAGGAGTCGTCATCAAGTCCATCTGCAACAATTTTCTTCCGTACTTTGATTGTAAGTTTGTAGAAAGAGACGATATCACCTTCTTCCACGGCAATCTTGTACGGAATATCCGCAAACTCCGGTTTGCTTTTCATATATGCATCAAACCGATCCCAGTGCGCCTTGGGACAGTTCATCTGCGCATTGATACCTTCTGTTGCAACGTAAATACGTCCAAAACATCCCAGCTCACCCCACTTCTCATAAAGCTCCTTTTGCAATGCCTTTGGGTCAGCTATCTTGACGTATTTGTAAAAAGAAAAGGTCACCCGTTCTATACCATCCTGTTGCACCTCTCTTTTGCGTTCTGCTCGAGGGCGTAGATCTCGTTTCATAGTGCAAAAAAGAATACACCGCACCGAAAAAGAACGCAAGATATATTATTTAAGACATGCGTAGGTGCTGACCGATGTCACCTTGTTTGGTCCGGACTCGAGTACCCATTCACCCTTTAGGTCAGACGTACAACGTGCCTCTGCCTGCGACAGAGTGCCACCTGCCTGCGTTTCCACCTGTGGGATCATAAACAGTACTTTGCTAATACCATACTCAGCATAGCTGTCCAATAGTGCCTGTTCGTCTGCATTGTTTTCAATCACATACGGCTCCACGTACGTTTGAAAGTTCTCTTCAAACTCGGGAGTCACAAAGATGTTTGTGCCCGCAAAACGAACACTATCCTTAAAACTCTCTACTTTGGGAGGTGTGTCAATGCCGAGCTGATACCCCTGCAATTCAGGTGGTGCAGTAAACATGCCTTCCGGTGCATTTGCATAAGTCACCGTCTCTACCGGTCCTCTGGAAAAATTACTGTCATTGCAGATAATGCTGTCACTGGTGCGCGCACCGGTGTAGATGCCGCCGTAGAGCGTAGAACAGGTATTGATCGCACCGATGCACCGACTGTCACCACTGCAACTAACCTCAATCTGACTATCGTTCAGAATAGTAAACGGGTATACGGTCTTACACTCTCCATCAACGCGCAGTTTATTTTCCGGGCACGGTGGAGCGGATGTATCTATCACTGGCAGTGTATCCACCTCCAAAGGCGGTGCCGGTGGAGGAGCAGGGCGTGTCAGCAGTGCCGGAGCAGTGGTGTCCATAGCAGGTGCGGTTGCATCTCCCTCAAACGATGCAGCGGGAGTCTGCGGCCCGGCACTGTCAAACGCCACCCCCGGAGAGACACTCTCTGACACGACCGGGCCATCTTCGCACGCTACCACCTGCGCATCAAAAAGCGGGATATTAAATGTCCCTGCTGCAATAGACAGTATGGTAAACGCAGACAACATCACCAACATACCGATGGTTCCATACAGCAGATGCTGCTTGCCCTGTGCGCGGGCGGTTTCGTTTGCCGCACCACGGACATACTCAAAGGCGCCGTACAAAAACACCAAAAAGGCAATTGCCATTAAGAGTGTTATGAGTGGAAACAAAATAAACTCGTTTATTTTGTTTATAAAACACTGAGCGGCAAATTGCGCACTACTTACTGCAGGCAGATACCCCATATATGCACATTATGACACAGAAGCACCCTCTTTTATTTGTGACTATACACTCAGGCCAAAGGTGCCGGCGGCGAGTTGCAGTATCGCGTATGCAGACAGCATCACCAACATACCGATGGTTCCATACAGCAGATGCTGCTTGCCCTGTGCGCGGGCGGTTTCGTTTGCCGCACCACGGACATACTCAAAGGCGCCGTACAAAAACACCAAAAAGGCAATTGCCATTAAGAGTGTTATGAGCGGAAAAAGAATGATTTCATTTATCTTGTCTACAAACCCCTGTGCCAGCTCTTTCGCACCTGCTGCATACGCGTATGTAATCATGCCAGTATTATGCCACACAAAAGTACTTGCTATCGGTTTTTGTCCACGCATAGCAAGGGAACAGCGAGCGTTTCAGGTGGGTATCTACCCGATGACATTGACTTTTTGTATTTTTATGCTACTTTTTTATCAGCTTGAAACAACACACCGCCTGCGGCGTGGTGTTTCGTACATTGAAAGGAAGAAAGATGGTAGATACATCAGCTTCTGCATACGGTGAGAAAGTGATTGATGACACGATCGTTGATCGCAACCGTATGGCAAACGCGGTGGTCTTTCTGACCACCACCGCCCTGGTGCAGGCAATACCCACAGTAGGACTCGGGATGCTGACTTCGTCACTTTTTGGCACCGCAGTACCGTTACCCATGGGATGGGTTGGTGGCATCATCGGTTTTACCGGTGGACTGATTGCCAACATTGAGGTACTGAAACGTTCCCTGGTGAACAACGAGGTCGCTCAGGCCTTCGTCACCGTGGACTCCTTGAAGGCAATTCTGGGCAAGAAAAACCCCTTTATCGTCTATGGACCTGGCGGACCATATCTCGCCAAGTGGTGGGAACAGCGCTCCGGTGAAAACGTCATCAACCTGGAGATTGCCTCAGTCAACTTCAGCTTTACCGTACAGTGTGCCGACGGTGTACTCTACGGTGAAGGGTCGTTCCGCCTGCGTGCCGATATCCGTCACGCAGTGAAATATCTGCGTGGGTACAATGCTATCGCGGAAGACATCGGTGAGCTTATCATCGCCCACGCTATCACCGAACTTGCCAACAAAAGAGCGAGGTCTGCCACGCATCATATCAAAGCGCTCAATGAGAGCTTGACGCAAAAGTTTGCCGGTATGGGCAGTGACACAACCAACTTTGAGGAAGGATACGGGGTAAACTTCATCGATGTAACGGTGACAAAGCTCATGCCCTCGGAAGACCTGCAAAAAACCATGTCGGCAATCGCCGAAGCAAGCATGGTAAAAGCCGGCACCGCCGCCTTGTTGGGTATGTCCCAAAAAGCGGTGGCGGCTGCACTGGAAGCAGGGACACTCAGTCGCGCAGACTACAACAACGCGCGCGACCGCTTCCTGTCCGTATCCGGAAATCTGGAAGGTATGGACATCTCGCGGCAAGAGTTTGAGATCAACCTCAAAGGAATTGAGCCGCAATCGCTCAAAGATCTGCTCCTGCTTGCACGCAATGCGGGGCTTCTGGGAAAGAAAGGGGGTCTTAAATGACGGTAGAAGTAGATGGTGTGACAAGGGGTAAGTTGGCATCAAAGGAAGTCAGTACCACGAATCGTACTGAAGCAAAGGTGAAGCTTGATAGGAACAAGAAATGGGGACTCATCGCTGGTGTGTGTCTGCTGGGCATTCTGCTCGCCTTCAGTACCAAGTGGTCTTTTGGTGTTGGTCTGCTCTATGCATTCTTGCTCTACAGCGCGGGGACGTATATTCCCTCCAAAAGGTACAGCAACATAACGGAGCTGACCAAGACCGCGGGAGTCCTCTTCTTTGCGGGGACGGTACTTCTCTCCCCCTTCACCTTCACGGGTCTGTACCTCCTGAATGAGGTGAGTGACTGTGTAGCCGGGGTTCCCAAAGGTGATGATTCTGACTGTTTCAATGCACCTCAGGCACAAACCCCTGCGCAACTGCAGGCACGTATTCCAAAAGTAC
>WFTF01000022.1 GCA_015485575.1 Patescibacteria group bacterium
AACATATTTTCGGTTTCCGGTTTTTACCATACTCAATCCGCCATATATGTGTACACAGTACCCTTGTGCGTATCCCTCAGCCTTTCTTTCGAAAGAAAGGTTTTTAGTATAGGCGTTTCTTTCGTCGGGTAATTATAGATATGAAAACTTGTACCCCTATTGAATTATAAGATGTGGCAAGCTGCCAGGTTACTGTGTAAGGTTTTCGAACAGTTTTATATCCTTTTCAAGTGTTTTCAAGCTTTCAAGGAAGGTATCTGTCTTATGTGCATTGATACCGATGGACTTAAAGATGTTTTCCACCGTATCACTACCTCCCGCGCAGAGGAATTGATCTATTTTGTCAACGTAGCTATGGTCATGGTGATACTTTTGCGCCATTAGGTTGCTCATCAACTCTCCGTAGGCATAGGTGTACACGTAGAAGAAATTGCGGAAATGTCCGACATACACAAACGAAAGTCCGTCCTCTCGGGTAACCTCAACGGCAGGACCCATGTATGCCTTGACGTGCTTTACAAACAAATCCGCCATCTCCTGCCAGGTCATTGCGCCTTGAGTCCGAATCGTTTCATGCAGCTCCTTTTCAAAGTTGAAGAAGGCAATCTGCCGGCAGATAGTGGCAATGTTCTCTGCAATACGCTGGTTGAGCATATTGAGTTTTTGCGACTCGGGCAGTGTATCAATAAGTTTCTGCTGAGCGATGCCTTCAAACAGCGTACTTGCCGTTTCCGCGGTTGTGGTTGAGTAGTCTTGATAGATAACCGGTTGCGTTTTTGATCGCTCCGAGTGGATGGCATGCCCCATTTCATGTGCAAGCGTGGTGAAAGATCGAGTACTGTCTACCTGGTTGAGCATGACGAAAGTAGGCAGACCCACCGCATGCGCACAGAAAGCACCTCCTGTCTTGCCCTGCTTCGGGTAGACGTCTATGTGTCCGTGTGTGAGCATGTGGTCAAAGATGCGTCCGTACTCTTGCTTCATCTCATAGAAGGTGTCACGGCAGATGTGCACCGCCTCAGCAAAGGGTATCTGTATGGGGGTGCCTATATCATCGGACCGGTTTGCGTAGGGTATGGTTTTTACACCCGCATGTTTTGCCTTGAGTTTGTAGTACTTTCTACTCAATGCAAATCCTTTGGCACTGATGGCCTCTACCAGTGAGAGCACTGCTTTTTCGCTGTTTTCATAGTGTGCAATGGTGGCCTGGTATGGCTTCTTGTACCCGCGCAGCTGATCATCTATCTTTTTATTGGTGACCACGGCGTTGATCTCATTTTCCGCAATCTCGGCAAGGGATGCGAACGCATCGGTGCAGAGTTTCCAGAGCTTTGGTCGTTCTTTGGGTGGAACAGTGGTGATCATGTCTATTGCGGCATTCAGTGGCAGCTCTTTTTTCTTATAGGTTACACTCCGTTTGCTTAACAGCTTATCGGTGCCGGCAATCCACATACCGCGAGAGACCTCACTTTTCAGGTTTAAAATCTTTTCTTCCGCTTCACTTAAAAGGTATTTTGCATTTTTGAAAATTTGTGCCAAGTCATAGTGGTATTTCTTCAGTCGGTCATCCTTGAGGTATGACTGCTGTAGTTTTTTGGGGATGTTTCCGATAGCCAAACCGAAGAAAATCGTCTCATTTGCAGCTTTTGTCAAACGATTGTCAATAAGCGCAAGGCGTTTTTGCGCCTCTGTGTCATGTGCATTAAGCACTGTGCGAAAGGAGAAGTAGTATGCCGGTCTGCGAGTTTCCGGCAGTGCAGCTAATTTCTCCGCATCTTGCAGTGCGCGCAAAAGTTTGGGCGCTGAGGAGGTGAAGTCTTTGTGACGATACTTTTTTGCAAACGTTCTATAGGCACGTTCTGCAGCTTTGATGTCTTTTTCTATGCGTGGATCATCTGCTGAGCTGTAGTAGAGGTTTTTCAAATCCCACTGTGTCTTCATACGTCCCAGTGTGGGCAGTTTTTCCACAGGGGTGTACTTAAAATGCTTCTTTACGTTCTTTGCTTTTTTTGACATCTTCTATGAAGTTTTTATATTCGGTAAATACGTGGTTAAACTCGTTGAGTATCTCACTTTTGAGAGCACGATTCAATACGTTTGCAATGGATTGGTACTGCAAGAGGCGGTCCTCCAGTGAGCCGCTAAACTCCTCAAGGAAGCGATCGTACTCATCAAAGTATTCCTCCACTATTGCACGCATATTGTGAATCTTGTCAGCAGCTGCAATGAGCAGAGCTTCCTGTGGCGCCTTACGCAGTTGTTTTGCATAGCGGCTCTTTTTCTCTTTCCAGGTGTATTGGTGTGTTGTGCTGTTTTTCGGCTCAGTGAGGGAAAGTACTATTTCCAATACCCTGCCTCCAAAATCTTCCTGCAATTCCTCGGAGGTATAGTCGGTATCTTCCAGTGTGTCATGTAGCAAGGCGGCGATCACTGTGTCCTCATCGTCTGTATAATCCATAACAATCATGGCAACCGCAAAGAGGTGACTGACATAAGGTAACGGCAGCGATCCCTTGCGTACTTGATTTTTATGCAGAATAGTGCAAGCCCGTAGCGCTTGTTCTATGCGATATGAATACATATGCTCATTATTTTACCATGTTGTGACTCTTACCGCTGTGGTCTATGCCGGTTTAGTGCGAACCGGACACGTCTACGGTCAGTAGATTACCATCAGACAAGAGGACGTTTTAGCGTTGATGTGTTTGAGGTTTTGGGGCTTTGTGTTTGTTTGAGTGTTTGCTCTTGTCGTCGTGCATCTTCCAGTCGTTTACGTAGCATGCCCACACTACGAGCAGCATGTTCAGCTTTCACCTTGAAACGGCGTGCCTCTTCTTCCTTTCTGCGTATCTCTTGCTCAGTGTTCTGGTTAGCAGCGTGATACTTTTTTCAGTAGCTGCAAGTGTGCGATCGTGGGTTTGCGTGTTTTGTGCGCTTGTTCCTCCGCTTTAAGACAGAGTGCACGCTCTTTTTCAAATTTTTGTTGAGCGCGGGCAAACTCATCTTCCACTTTTTTGAATTTTTGCCGTGCAGTCTGCAGCATATCTTCCTCTTTTGAGTACGCCTGATTCATGTGTGTTCGCTGTGTTGCAAGTTCCTGCTGTAGCTGTTGCAGTTTGGAACGGATCATACTTGCTCTATTGATGCAAATGCGGTAATTGTCTTCGTTCAGACGCTGTGTTTCTTCCTCTTTTTTTAATTGTGTCTCAATGCTTTGAACAGACATACTTACAACGCTCCTTCAGACTGTAATATAGCACGTTTCCGCTCTTCCCCTCCCCTGTTATATCCACCAAGTCTGCCGTCGCTGCGAATTACTCGGTGACAGGGTATGTCAGGACTGTAGTTCTGTGCCATAATACGTGCAACCGCACGAGCGGCGTGTCTGTTGCCCGCTCGGTGCGCCACTTCTTTGTAGGTTAAGACACTTCCTTGAGGAATGGATCGCACCACTCCTTTGACCCTTTCTGCAAAGGTCTGTTCTGAGCTTTTAGGCATACTTCTTTTTTACAGCTTCCACAGTATCTCCTATGGTTTCTTGCTTCTTATCGTTTCCTGTATGGAGTTTTTTGTGAATGGCTTGCA
>WFTF01000023.1 GCA_015485575.1 Patescibacteria group bacterium
AACTCTCAAAGAAGTCTACCAAAATACTGAAATTTTCTTTTGCAATAAAGAAGAGGCACAGAGCATTCTGGAGACTGATGAACAAGATGTACCGACACTGATCCGTGCGCTTAAAGAGCTGGGGCCAGAGATGCCGGTTGTCACCGACGGACCAAACGGTGCATATGTGGTTGATGAAAGCGATCAGGCATGGCACATGCCCATGTATCCGGACCCTGCTCCTCCGGTGGATCGTACCGGCGCCGGGGACTCTTTCTCATCAACCTTCACCACCGCCATTGCTCTGGGACTCTCCCCTGAGGAAGCACTTGCGTGGGGACCGATTAACTCCATGTCAGTGGTACAGCACATTGGAGCACAGAAAGGACTACTTACCAGAGCGGAACTGGAACAGTTGCTCGCAGATGCCCCCGAAAACTATAAAGCGCAAAAGATATAACATTCCAGCAACCAATAAAACACACCGGAGACATTGAGTTTCGGTGTGTTTTTTCGTGGTACGAACCGATTGGTGTATCGGTCGCCGTACAACATCAGAAAAGAGAGAGGATTTTTTCGGTTATACCAGAGGCATGTAATCCATAGTGTGCAAGCAACTCCTCCGGTTCGCCTGACTGCCCAAACTGATCCCGCACTCCTATCTTCACTACTTGCTTTGGATTTTCTTCACTGTAATACTCACTAACGGCAGACCCAAGACCTCCTATTATTTGATGCTCTTCAAGCGTGGCAATTATATCGTGTGTCGCAGCAAGCGTATCCAATGCTGTCGTATCCAGCGGCTTGATACAGGGCATATGAAGTACTGTCACACCCACTCCTTGTTTGGCAAGCAGTAATGCCGCCTCAAGTGCATTGTGCGCCAAAACACCGGTAACCACCAGACCGACTGTTTTTTTATGACTGTCATCTTTTTCAAACAGCACCTCCGCCTTTCCAATAGTAAAGGGTGATGCCTCGGTGGTGACCACGGGTGTTTTCTCGCGAGCTAAGCGAATATACACCGGTCCGTCATACGATGCGGCTGCAAGTGTTGCCTTCTTCGCCTCTATGGTGTCACAAGGTGCAAGCACCACCATACCCGGAATAACCCGCATAATAGCAATATCTTCAATAGCTTGATGTGTGGCGCCGTCAGGACCGACCGACACACCTGCATGTGCTCCGATTATTTTCACATTTGATTCGTTATAGGCGATTGTGGTGCGTACCTGTTCCCATGACCGTCCGGGGGAAAACATTGCATACGAGGCAATAAAAGGTATCTTCCCCATTGCCGCCATACCAGATGCAACTGACGCCATGTTTTGCTCGGCAATACCTACCTGTACAAACCGATCTGGAAATGCATCTGCAAACAGATTGGTACGCGTGGATCCGGTGAGGTCAGCACAGAGTGCCACCACACGCTCATCCTTTTCTCCCGCTTCTTTCAAGCCTTCACCATAACCATTCCTATTCGGCACCTTGTCCACTTCGGGGGTACATACTTTTTTATCTAGGTGATCTGCAAACATAAAATATGAAAATTAGTTCCACTTATGAATCCGATGGCGTAATCATACCGCCCAGTGTACGCAGTTTCTCCAGAGCCACCTCTGCTTGTTGTTCTCTGGGGACACGATCTTCCGGCCCCTTGCCGGGAGGATTACCGTGCCAGCGAAAGTCACGCTCAAACACGTCAACTCCCTTTGCGGAAATAGTGTGAGCGATAATGACCGATGGTTGGCTATAAATACTTTGTGCTTTGCCGATGGCATCATTTACCATACGAATATTGTGCCCATCCACCTCCTGAACATGGAAGTTAAATGATGCAAATTTGTCACGAAGCGGTTCAAGCGGCATGACGTCCTTTGTGTACCCGTCAATCTGGATGGCATTTCGGTCTATAATAACAACCAAGTTATGTAACTTTTCCTTGCCGGCAAGCATTGCCGCTTCCCATATCTGTCCCTCATTCAACTCACCATCACCGGTAATGCAGTAAATAAATTTTGAAGTGTATGGATTGTCCATACGCTCCGCCAGCGCCATACCAACCGCCTGCGACAAACCGCTACCTAAGGGACCGGAGCTGCTTTCAATTCCCGGCAAAGCAGTACGATGCGGGTGCCCCTGCAAACGAGAACCGAATTTCCTTAATGTCGTCAGCTCTTCTACGGGAAAATAGCCCGCATGAGC
Organism: Patescibacteria group bacterium; assembly: GCA_015485575.1. GTDB lineage: Bacteria > Patescibacteriota > Minisyncoccia > Phycocordibacterales > UBA918 > OLB19. The sequence goes on from WFTF01000023.1 coordinate 2,185, forward strand.
CATAGTTGCATACAAAACCGGGCAAATATGTCCCGCTGAAAGTACCACTCTGTCTCGTTCTTCCCAGTCAGGGTTTTCCGGATTATGCTTGAGTACATGGAAGTATAAAAGGGTAAAAATATCCGCCATATCAAGCGAACCGGCGGTGTGACCGCTCCCTGCCGCGACAAGCATCTCAATAACACTTTGTCGAATCTCGTTTGCTTTCCCTTCCAATCCGGAAATTTCCCTATCTGTTAGATGGTACATACAAAAAATGCTACTTACACTTAAGTATACCGCGCTTTTACAAAATCAGGTCACGCAACTGTTTATAGGCGGCAGCAGGATCAGATTGCTTTGCTATTGCGGACCCGGGCGCAAAGCGATTCACACCTGCGGCATACAACTGAGGGATAGTGTGTGCATTCACACTGCCATCAACAGCAATATCCAGGTCAGGGTAGGTTTGACGCAGCAAACGTGCGCGTTCCAGTGTGCGCGTATCAAACGGCTGCCCCTGCTGCCCAACTTCTCTGATACCCATCAATTGCACAAAATCAACATCGTCTATATAGGTATGCAACATTTCAAGCGGTGTATCATTGGTGAAGGCAAATCCCAACAAATACCTGTGTTGCTGTGCGTGCGCGATAATTCCTGCATAGTTTTGTGTGCTTCCCACATGGATGATAATACGCATTGCTCCCACTGACACAATGTCATCCAGATACTGCTCGGGATCTTGCACCATGCAATCAACCTCCAGGGAAAAATCACGGGTATAACGTGACAACTGTGCAAAAGCGTGCATCGGCGCGGGTTCGGTAAAAGGCCAAGAGGTGTGTGGTACATACTTCCCATCCACAATATCAATCTGTATCTCCCGTGCGACCCCTCGCAGTGCCGTGCACAGACGCTCAATTTCGTCAAAAGATGCTGCGGGTAGTGAGGGGACGATGGTGAGCGGAAGCATAGTACTTATACGCTATACTGTTCAATCTTTTTAATGCGCCGCACATGGCGCTCTTCGTTGCTAAACGGTAGCGAAAGCCATTGGCGCACCGCCTGCTTTGCCTCATCTTCGGAGATAAAACGAGCCCCCAGCGACAGTGCATTGGCATCATTATGCTCGCGTGAGAGGGTAATAATTTCCGGCGCGCCACCGTAGTAGACAGTGGCACGTACTCCGGCAAAACGATTGGCGATCATTGCCTCACCCTGCCCGGATCCGCCCAGTATGATTGCGCGTTGGGTTGGTCTTTCCGAAAGCGCCTGTGCCGCTTTGGCGATAAAATCGGGATAGTCATCCGCCGCATCGTAGGTGTGGGCACCACAATCAATCACTTCGTAACCAAGCTCATCTTGTACAAATGTACGCAACACCTCCTTCAGATCAAACCCTGCGTGATCCGTTGCAAAATAGACAACCGGCTTCATACCTACCCTTCAGTTTTAGCATTAAAAAAACGTGCCACCGTAGCTACATGCTCAAGTAAAGTCTGGGTGTAACTGGTTTCATTGTCATACCACGCGAGCACCTTTACCAAATTGCCACCTACCACGCGCGTCATACTCAAGTCCGCAATCGAAGCAAATCGTGCACCGATAATGTCGGATGATACAAGCGGTTCATTGGTGACCGCAAACAGCGTACGCCACTTTTCGTCCGCGGCAGCTTGCTGCAACGCCTCGTTCACCTCTTCCACTGAGGTTTCCTTGGAAGCAACAAATGTAATGTCCACTATGGAACCCACCGGTACCGGCACACGAATGGCAATACCGTCAAACTTCCCCTCCAAATCGGTATGTGCCATAGTGGTTGCAACAGCCGCGCCCGTAGAGGTGGGTATGATATTTTGTGCCGCGGCACGCCCTTTACGAAAGTCTTTTCTCGGTCCATCCACGAGCGCCTGAGTGGCGGTGTACGCATGTACCGTATTCAGTATGGCTTTCTCAATACCAATCGCATCTTTCAAAATAGCGACAACCGGACTGGTTGCATTGGTGGTACACGATGCATTTGAGCTTATGGTGCACGTTGCCAACGTGGCATCATTGACCCCCATAAGCACCGTGGCGCCGGTTACACCAGCTTCAGCAGGATCGTCCTTAACCGGTCCGGACACCACCACTCGTTTCGCCCCCGCTTCAAGGTGCATCTTTGATTTGCTGTAACTGGAAAAGATGCCGGTCGCTTCCAACACCACATCAACTCCCATATCTCTCCAAGGTAAGGATTTTGGATCTCGCTCCTGCAGGAAGGTTACTTTTGTACCATTCACCACCAGTGCATTGTCGGTCACGGAGACGTCAAACGCGCTGCGTCCGTATGCGGTATCATACTGCAGAAGATATGCGAGATTTTCAAGATCTCCCAAATCGTTTATTGCAACCACTTCAAAGTCAGGATGGTCCACCGCCATCTTAAAAAATGTGCGTCCGATACGTCCAAAGCCGTTAATTGCTATTTTTGCCATAATGAACTGTGTACTACCAGATTACTAAATTGATATGTCAATCATACTGCAGTCTGCACCAGAGTAACACCCTAATTATCCTCAGTGCGTCTTTGACTCACCCGCAGATACCACCACAAAAGGAGAAACAACCACACACCACCAATACCCGATAAAAACAGTGTTGAACCAACACGAGCACTCTCAGACCTCCCTACCTCATCTACCACTGCCTGTGAAATGGGGTAGCGAGCGAGGAGTGTTCCCCCAAAGCTGGTGCGTAGCTGCGTTTTGTAATCATACACTAAAAAAGAAACGGGGTAGACACCTTCTGGTACCCCTTGGAGAAACACTTCATACTTTGTCTTTTCTGCATTACTGCGCAAAAGGTAACTGTATTCTTCCCCTGAAGCATCACGTAGTGTGACGGTAACAGTCTTCAGATGTCTAGGTAAAAGTGCGGCGGGCAGTTGCACCAAAAACGGTTTATCGCTCTCCAGCACAACACGTTGCCCTTCATTCGGCAACACCGATCCATCTTGCATAAAAATAACATCACTAAAATCAAGTAACATTATCCGCTCATCTTCATCTCGGTCTTGCAACAATGCATCAGGGGTGGTTGTTGCACCTTCTGCTTCGGGTGTCTGCGGTGTATCACCGGTGGCGGATATGAATACCACCGCACCCGAAGACACGTTCCCCGATGTGTCATAGGTAAAGACGGTGTAGTAGGCGTCCTCACCCTGAGCAAACGCCCGGGTATCCAAAAAACGTTCCGCACCCCCCTCATACACCACAAACCCGTCAAGAGGATCCTCCGGATAAAACAGATAACTGCGCACAATACGAACCTTGGCAAAGTCAGTATCATCAGGGTTACCCCACTCCAGCAAAACCGCATTACCTTGCGCTATTGCTTGCAGATTGGTCACATTTGCCGGTGCTTGAGTGTCGAGAACGGTGTCCGTCACAAAAGTGCTTCGTGACAAAAGAAACGATCGGTTGTAGCGATTGTAGGCACGTAGCTCATAAAAGTATGTGGTGTTCGGCTCCAGACCGGCCACTTCTGTTTTGTGAGTTTTTTTATAGACTTCTCCTCGCACACTCCCCAGCTCATAGTCGGCAGTCTTGCCCCACCGCAGTACATAGCGAGTATATACATTGCTGGTCCATGTGAATACGGCTGAGGTGCTATCCGGCTCTATGTATATGTCGGTGAGGCGCACCATCTGTGCAGTGCGAGTCGTACTTGGAGCAAACGTGCGGGCACTTGTGGTGGCGGAGCTGCTAGATATGTTTAACGATGTATCATATGCCTGTACCGCATACACATACGCGGTATCGGGAGTGAGACCGGTATCCGTATAAGTGGTTTGTTGTGTAGTCGCAATTTGTACCCCATCACGAAACAATCTGTAGCCCGCTACTTCCACATCATCCGTAGAGGTACTCCACGCAACATCTATTTGTGTTGTAGAAACCGCGCTTGCCGTGATTACCGTGGGAACAGTGGGAGCCTGGGTGTCCCCGACAACCTCCTGCTTCACCACAAACGAGTCATTCTGTGTTGCTTGTCCGAACGCCGGTATCGCCCAAAGCAATCCGATCCCGGTAAATCCGATAGATATACAAAATATACCGAGCAAGCGCATGATACCTCTATAATACCGTAGCAGTCACCGTGGTGGTTGCTATATACACACCCACGGGCTGCACCACCGCACCACCTATTCCTACCTGAAACTCAATGACGGTATTGGTGCCGTTTGGATGGTTTGAGTCGGGGCTGCTTGAAATCGTCACCGGTGTAGTTGAGAGCCCATCCCAACAGCGGTCATTTGTATCTGACCCTCTGGGAGTATTGCATACAACTCCATCATCTTTATACCGATCTACAATATCCGGTCCTTCAGGAGAAAAACCGAAATATGCATCTGCCGATCCAACGGTGAAATTAAAATCCGGATCACTTCCTGCAGGCACATAGTCTGCTATGGTATTCGTGCTACTTTGCATTGCCGGACTGTTTTCAGCTTGAATGGTTAAGTTGTATCCACTGAGACTGTCTGTGGTAACCGTAATCGTTGTGGAACCATACGCATTCCCTCCCGATACTCCGGGGATGGTGGGGCTGAGCGATACATTACCACTCACAGAGAGTGCCAGATACACCTCTTGCATTTGCTGGAAACCTGCACGTAGCGTGTACGATGCGCTACCCGATTCACCGGTAGCTATCTCCCCCATGGTTGACTCCAGCTGATAGTTGGTTGAGGTACTGTCCCCTCCGCTGAAGTTGATACTGTCACTCTGAATCTGGTAGTTGGAACTGGTCATTACCTGCGCCAGTGTTGCATTGGTCACAAACAGTACCAGGAATGTACTGAGCAACGAATAACTTGCCAACAAAACCAACTCTCTCATAGGTGTTTAGGTTTTGCGCTTA
>WFTF01000024.1 GCA_015485575.1 Patescibacteria group bacterium
AACAGGCCCGAGGTAAGACTACCTAAGGCTCGACCATCAACACAAAAGAGTGTGACCTCGGTCGGCGGAACAAACGCTCCTTTAAGTGTTGCCCTTTGCGACACCACACCAACTGTCATGAGCCTGTTGAGGGCAACTATACCAGAAACCGAAAAAAAAGAAAGTCCGGCGCCGCAGGCGCCAGGCTTTCTTATTTCCCCTATTTTCCCTCTCGCTTGATAGAACGCAGAAGCAAGTCCATATCCCCATCCACTTTCTTGTGTGGATTGAAGATGTGCTGCGGATCAAAAATATCTTTAATCTGTTCAAAAACGGCAAGCATCTCCTTGGAAAACATTTGATTGAGATACGGTGTGCGTATCAAACCATCGTTATGCTCACCGGTGATGGACCCGCCATACTTCCCCACCAGTGCATACACACGCTGTGACAGCTCCCGGATAATTTTGGTAAAGTCGGGACGAGAAAAGTCCATCAGCGGGATAATATGGAAGTTCCCGTCGCCAATATGACCGGCGATGGTAAAAATCAGTTTGTAGTCCGCCATAATGTCATAGAGCTTTGGCAAAAACTCCGGCAACTTTTCCGGGCGCACCGAAATATCATCAATAAACGGTGCAGTATGTTTACCATGCACGTTTTCACGCAAGAGCTTAAAGCTCTCACGGCGTATTATCCAAAACTTCTCGCCTTCTTGCCGAGTCCGTGTCACATGAGTGGCTACTTTGTACTTTTGGAGTACCGTCTGCTCTGCTTTTTTTGCCGCGGCAATCACCTCCTCTTCCGAGTCACCGGTAAACTCTGCCATGAGTACCAGTTTAGGAATACCTCCGGTGAGCATCATCCTCACTTCAGGCAGAAAGTCCATAAGCAAGCGAAACGGATTGCCACCCAAGCGCATTAACAGCCTGGGGAAAATACGCAGCATCACACCAAAGGTTTTATCGTCATAGGATTCAAAACTTTCGGGCTTATGCGCCAGTACGGTATTCACCATCTCTCCCAGCTCTTTCATATGGCGCTTGCGCAAAAACAGCACCAGCATGCGCGCGTGCTCTTTTGGTTTTACCAAATCAAAGGTAATTTCGGTAATGATGCCCAGCGTTCCCTGTGACCCGACAATCAGCTGTGTCAGATCAAAGGTGTCATTCTTTTCATCCCACACATTCCATATGGAGTAACCTGCGGAGTTTTTAGATACATTTGGTCGCCCTTTTTCAATGCATTCCTTGTTATCCAAAATCAACCGCTCAATGCGTCGATAGAGTTCTCCCTCAAAATCGTCCTGCTGTTTTTTCGCTTCAAGTTCGGCGCGAGTGAGTTTGCGAAACTCATATTCATTGCCATCACTTAAGACTACCTTTAATGCTCGCACCCATTTTTCAGTCTTGCCGTAGGTTAAAGACTTCTCTCCAGCGGAGTTATTTGCCACCATCCCGCCGACGGTATTCAGTTCGCGTGAGGCGGTATAACTGGGCAGAATCACTCCCTTCTTGAGTGTTTCTCTGTCAAAGTCTCTATAAAACACTCCGGGTTGTGTCACCGCATACTCTGAGGTGACCGCCAGTATCTTATTGAAATGTTCGGTCATACGCAGCACCACCGAATCTGTCAGCGGGCCTCCCGACATATCGGTGCCGGCAGCGCGCGCGGTTAGTGTCACCTCAGGATGCTTTGCGCCAAATCGTACCAGTGCTTGCACATCTCTGGTGTCTTTGGGGGAAACCACGCATGCGGGCGCAATATGAAAAATGCTGGTGTCCTCACTGTTTGCTTCCAGCACTCCGGGAGCAACAGACACTTCACCTTGCACAATCTTCTGCAGCTCTTTTTTGTAGTCCATGGTATACCGCGAATAATTAGTATGGTATTTTGCACTCCTCAAAGCAGTGCGCCTCGCGATTGAGTTTATAGATACGTTCGCGCCCACGCTCTTCAACGTGCACTGCATCTATTGAACGCAGTACCTGTAAATGATGCGTTACCGTTGGCTGCTGCAACCCGAGGTGTTTTGTGAGTACGCTTACCGTACCCCCTTCCTTCATTTTCCCCAAACAGCAGATCAGCTTATACCGGCTCTTAACTCCCACCGCCTTGAAACAATCGGGACATAAATCCTCCTCCGGCATAACACTTTTATCCACCCATGCGGGCACCTTATACCGTTTGCTATCTTGACTTTCCTGTTTTTTATCTTTCATTTCTTTTTCCACAGTTTTACATAAATACATAGATGATTATCTATGTATAATGAAATACCATCGTTATTACATACCAAACTCTTCCATAGAGTAGCATGTGCGTGCACAAGAGCAACCACATTATTAACCTCAAACACTATGAAAAAAACAACCTCACACACTACAAAGCAACCGACTATCAACCACATTGTGAAGCGTGACGGGTCTATCAAAGCATTTCAGCGGTCCAAAATACAACGTGCGGTGGAAAAGGCGCTGCGTGCCACCGGCGAACTCACGCGAGGTGCCCCGAAAAGGGTCACAGCCCACGTCATAGACAAACTCTCTGAAAAACTCAAAAAAGATCCACAGTATCGGGCACACGTTGAAGAGGTGCAGGACTTGGTGGAGCAGGCGCTCATGCAAGAGGGCTTTCTGCGGACCGCAAAGGCGTACATACTCTACCGTGAGCAACATGCACAGATTCGTCGCATGATAAGCACCGAATCTATAGACCTTATTGACCGCTACCTGGAACGTGCTGACTGGATGGTTAAGGAAAACAGCAACATGGGTTTTTCACTGCAGGGGCTGAATAACTTTATCGCTTCGGAGATAAGCAAAACCTACTGGTTGGATAAAATATACCCCGCAGAAGTGAAAGAAGCACATACGCAAGGCGACTTTCACATCCACGACCTAAATCTCCTATCAGTGTACTGTGTCGGCTGGGACCTGTATGACTTGCTTTTGCGCGGCTTTGGCGGCGTCAGTGGCAAGCTGCACAGTGGTCCGCCGAAACACTTTCGCAGTGCCCTCGGACAGGTGGTGAACTTCTTTTACACACTACAGGGAGAAGCTGCCGGAGCGCAGGCGTTTTCCAACTTTGACACCCTTTTGGCACCGTTTATCTACTACGACCATCTCTCCTTTGAGGAAGTGAAACAGGCACTGCAGGAGTTTGTGTTTAACGTCAATGTCCCCACACGGGTCGGTTTCCAAACACCGTTTACCAACATCACCATGGATCTGACGGTACCGGAACACTACAAAAACATGCGGGTTATCCGCGGAGGCGTACAAACGGAAGACACCTATGGCTCTTTCCAGCGTGAAATGGATACGCTCAACCGCGCCTTTCTGGAAGTCATGTCCGAGGGTGATGCAACCGGACGCGTCTTCACCTTCCCTATTCCAACGTACAACATCACCAAAGACTTTGACTGGGACAATCCGCGCGTGGCGATGCTCTGGGAGGCATCTGCAAAATACGGCATACCGTACTTCTCCAACTTTATCAATTCAGATATGAGTCCCGATGATGCCCGATCCATGTGCTGTAGGTTGCGTATTGATAACCGAGAGCTGCACAAGCGAGGAGGTGGTCTGTTTGGTGCAAACCCGCTTACCGGTTCCATCGGCGTGGTCACCATCAACCTGCCGCGCATCGGACTAAATGCAAAAACCAAAAAGCAATTCTATACGCAACTGGATCACCTTATGGATGTGGCAAAAACCAGTTTGGAGATCAAGCGCAAGGTGTTGGAGGGTATGACGGAGAAAAACCTCTATCCCTACACCAAGTACTACCTGTCAAACATAAAAGAAACCTATGGCTCATACTGGCAGAACCACTTCTCCACCATCGGACTGGTGGGTATGAACGAGGCGGTGCAAAACATACTGGGAGAAAACATTAGCACGGAAAAGGGGCGACACTTTGCGGAAGAAATACTGGATCACATGCGTGAACGCCTGTCCGCATACCAAGAAGAGACCGGCAACAACTACAACTTGGAAGCAACGCCCGCAGAAGGTACCTCCTACCGTCTTGCACTTCTGGATCAAAAAAAATACGACACACCCATCTTCGCTAACGGAAAAGGTAAAGACGTGATTGACCCCTTCTACACCAACTCAACCCACCTGCCGGTAACACACACCGACGACCCGTTTGAAATACTTGACCTGCAAGACACGCTGCAAACCAAATACACCGGTGGTACGGTCATACATCTCTTTCTGGGTGAGCGCATCACCGATACCTCACAGGTGAAAAAGTTGGTTCAAAAAATCTGCAACACCTACCACCTGCCCTACTTCACCCTCTCTCCAACCTTCAGTGTCTGCGCCACACACGGATACATTGCCGGTGAGGCATTCACCTGTCCAAAGTGTGAGGCGCGCTGTGAGGTGTACACGCGGATTGTGGGCTACCTGCGCCCGGTACAGCAGTGGAATAAGGGCAAGAAAGCGGAGTATGACATACGCCAGACGATCCCCACTCAGCGCGTCTGTGAAGCGCAAGATACAAAAACACCATGCGCATAGGCGGGCTGCAACGTTGTTCGTACATTGACTACCCAAAGCATATCAGTGCCATTATCTTCACCATCGGTTGTAATTTCCGCTGTCCCTACTGCCACAATCCCGAGCTGGTTGATGAAACCGCTCAGGAAATACCTGTTGCGGACGTGCTCTCCTTTTTGCGCACCCGTGTGGGCAAACTTGACGGAGTAACCATAACCGGTGGCGAACCCACCATGCATGGCGACCTGCTCCCCTTTATGCGCAGTATCAAAGAGATGGGCTATGACATTAAACTTGACACCAACGGTACCCGCCCTGATACACTCCAGCGCCTCCGGCAAGAAAACCTTGTTGATTACATCGCTATGGATATCAAGGCACCGTTTGCCAAGTATGAGAAAACCGTCGCACGCCCAACTGACATCGCAGCCATCAAAAGGAGCGTGGCACTGCTCATGGAAGGAGACACTGACTATGAGTTTCGCACCACGGTGATAAAAGCACTCCTCTCTCCTGACGACTTACGGCAGATAGGCGAGGATATACGGGGTGCAAAAAGGTACTACCTGCAAAAATTTATCTCCAGCAAAATACTCAACCCCGGTTTTATCGCCAAAACAACCTACACCGATGAGGAGTTTGCGCAGTTCCAAGAAACGCTCAGTGCCTATGTACAAGAGTGCGCCATTCGTTAAAAGCTATGCAACAGACACACACCAAAACCGTATACCTTGACTATGCCGCCACCACGCCACTTGACCCGGACGTGGCGCAACACATGCACCGTGTGCAGGATGAAATTTACGCTAACCCCTCTTCCCTGCATCATCAGGGCAGGTGCGCCTTTGACCGTCTGCAAGAAGCACGAGGAAACATAGCGCAGGCACTTGGTGCGGACGCTTCTGAGATTATATTTACCGGATCAGGCACCGAATCGGACAATATGGCGCTGTACGGCATTGCCCACGCGTACAAGCAGTATGGGAAACATATCATCATCTCCGCCATAGAGCATAAGGCGGTGCTTGCCATGGCACATAAACTGGAGTCGGAAGGGTTTACCGTCACCTACCTGCCTGTTGATCATCAAGGACTGGTAGACGTAGATACCTGCGTTGCTGCACTGCGGCACGATACCATACTGGTTTCAGTAATGTACGCAAACAACGAGATCGGCACCATACAACCGATTGCGAAGCTGGGAGAGGCTCTTCTAAAGCGAAAAACACCAATCGGCACCCCCTTCTTTCACAGTGATGCCTGCCAAGCGGTTGGACTCCTGCCGGTTGAGATCTCCAAGTTGCATGTTGATTTGCTTACCATCAACAGTTCCAAAATATACGGACCAAAAGGTATCGGACTGCTGTATGTAAAAAACGGGGTGCAATTGGCGCCGCTTATTGTGGGCGGCGATCAAGAATCAGGCAAACGCGCGGGAACGGAAAACGTTGCGCTCGCCTGCGGATTTGCACGCGCACTGCAAAAGGCATGCACCATGCATGCAGAAAACTGCCGTAGATTGATGCATCTGCGCGACTACTGTATTGCAACACTCAAGAGGCACTGTCCTGACGTTATACTCAACGGACACCCAAGTAAACGTCTGGCAAACAACATACATATTACAATTCCACACATTGAAGGAGAATCGCTGGTGCTGCTTCTGGATACCTACGGCATTTGTTGCGCAACCGGATCCGCCTGCTCTGCATTGGATCTGACCCCGTCACACGTTCTGCGCGCCATCGGTGTGTCTGACGAGTATATCCACGGCAGTATACGCCTGAGCTTGGGACTACACACCACACAAGAGGACATTGACTACACGGTAGGCGCACTGGCAGAGTGCATCAAAAAACTGCGCGATATCAGTATCATGCCACACCTGCAAAACACACAGCGCATATGAAAAACCAAAACACACCGGACATACAGAGCTGTACCCAGGGAGCGTCTTGGTTATACAGTGAAGTGGTCAAAGACCACTTCTTCAACCCGCGCAACATTCTCATTGATGAAAAAAACTATGAAGCGGACGGTATCGGCATTGTGGGAAGCCCCGCCTGCGGAGACATGATGGTCGTCTGGATTCGCGTGGATGAAAAAGAGCAAAAAATAAAAGAGTGTAAGTGGCGTACCTTCGGCTGTGCATCGGCGATTGCGTCCACTTCCATGATGTCGGTTATGGCAACAGAAAACGGGGGTATGCTTCTGAAACATGCAAAGCGCCTGACACCTGAGGCAATTATAGACCGCTTGGGAGGACTGCCCGACCGCAAATACCACTGCTCGGTTCTCGGGCACCAAGCATTGCGGGAGGCGATTGAAGATTATCAGCAGAAACACACGGATACCGCAAAAACCTAACTTATGGATACACAGACCTATACACTGCCTATACGCGCAATACGTCAGGAGACGAAAGACGTCTGGACGTTGCAACTGGAACCTACCGGAAACTACCCAAAACATATTGCAGGACAATACATCACCGTCTTACTGCCCGGGAAGGACCCTGTGGAAGGAAAAGCATACAGTATCTCAAGCGCACCCTATGAAGAGGGCGTATGTATTACTGTCAAAAGAATGGGGCAGTTCTCGGATGCGTTATGTGCAAAACAGGTCGGGGACACGCTGCGCGTGTCCCCTCCCTACGGCTTTTTCTACCCCGAAGCGGAAGACTCGGGAACGATCGTTTGCATAGCGGGTGGAATTGGTATTACACCCTGTATAAGTATCATCAAACAACACTGTCACACCAACGACCCACGACCGATTCATCTGTACTACTCAAACCGCTACGAGGAAGACATACTCTTTGCTGACGAACTTCGTGCCCTGCAAACACGACACTGTCAATTGCAGGTAGAACACTTTATCACCAGACAGGAGAACGTATCCGACGGATACACCGCCGGACGTATGTACATACCAAACCTGCTACAAAGGTTGCCGACAGACACGGATGAAAAGCACTTTTTTGTCTGTGGCAGTATGCACTTCACCCGTGAGATATGGAAGGAGCTGTGTGATGCCGGTGTCGCACCCGAAGCGATATACACCGAGGGCTTCTTCTAGTTATAGGCCCTACATAAACCGATCACCAAAGTGGTGCAAAAAAACGGTCACACCTGCAAGCGCCAGTACCAACACGGGTACAAACGCAAGTGGTGTTAAAAGGTAGAAAAAGGTGACCACAAAAACAGATCCGAGTCCGAAACTTATCGGATCACTCAAAAATGCAACAATGGCGCGACGCGGGCCGACCTTAGGCACATAGAGAGTCACCTTCCCCGCCCTGGTAACCTTGGCGTCATAAAACTGCTCGCGTAGAAACTTGGTGCTGTGGTCAAACACAACAAGACGGGTCAAGCGAAAGGATGCAAGTGAGATAATGGCAATGTCCAATATCTGCAATTCAGCATACGAGCGATACGCTTCGCTTTGCAAAATAATCACCCCCATTGCAACCAATGCGAGAAAAAAGAGCCAAAAAATAATATTCCAAAAGTATTGATCGGTAATACGTATCATACACAAAAGAACATAGCAAAAGACAATCTACCCAACCGAACCGCCCACTACTGTGCGTATAAGTTCACCAACAGTATCAGCACAAGAGTAACGGTTATAACACCCATAAAACCGTATAAGAATCTGTAAAAGTTCTTATTAAACAATTTCATGATGCCTATAGTATAGCAAATGTACAATAGCAAAGAGACCCGGCAGCGGGCATAACCATCCCAATAGTCCTCTACTCCCCAACTTTCTGTAGTCAAGCGCTGAGAATCTTGCACCATACCGATACATGCACCAGTACCACGAACTATTCCAAGTTGACCGGAGTAATTGTGTTGTACGCGTCATAGACTAACAGAACAAGTGCATCAAGAAGGCATCCGCCGTGAACACAAAATCACACTTGCTGTTAGCAAAAGAGGAGAAATCAGACACCAAAAAACCGCCCGAAGGCGGTTTTTTGGTATCTTACACTACCTGAAAGTACAATCAAGAAACTAAGATACTTAGCTCTGAATTGTTTCCTTGGTGGTGTCAATGTTTTGACCGGTCACGTCTTGTGATGCGGTTGTAGTTGTCGCATCAGTAGTGTTCCAGTTGATGGACTTCACACGTAGTTTGTATGAACCGGATGCTGCCGGATCAAAGGTAACGGTAAGTGTGAACTGTTCGGTGTTACCTTTCTGTACCAAGTATGAACTTACTTGCTCAATACTTGAGTCAGCAACGTCAAGTGACGGAGTGGTAGTTCCTGTTGAAACAACAGAACCGTTGTCATCAAGAATCTCCCAAGTAACAGCGTCACCGGTTGTTGCGGTTCGGCTTGAACCAAATGGTAGGTACAAGTCGTCACCAAAGGCAGTCACATCAAATACGACAGTGAAGATACCTTCATCATCGCTGTTTGTAGTGTCTGCATTTTCAACTTGGGTTACCGACTCGGAAACAAGTGAGATCTCTACACCTACTTGTCGTAGGGTGTGTGTATCTGCAGATGGAGTACCTGAGATGGTCATGTCGTTCTCGTTGTTTCCATTTGCATCTGTTGCATCATCAATAGAGGTGAATGCAACAGTTACGGTGTCACCCTCGTTGTAGTTGTCTGCATCTGCAAAGTCAAGTTTTACAGTAAGTTCTGTAGAACCGTCTGCAGGAACAGTTACTCCGAGGTTCTCAAAGTTTACCACTCCACCGTTGGTTACTGATTCTGAACCGAGGCGTGTGCCGTCCTGCCAGATAGATGCAGTTCGTACCACTGCTGATTCATCAGTTGTACCGGTTGTGGTGATGGTTACCGTAAGGTCATCAATCGTGGTGTCAATACCTGCTTCCTCATCAACCTTGAAGACTGCAACGGTTACATCGTCAGTTGTACCGGTGTCTGACACCTCAATGGTCATTGCGTCAGGACTGTTTGTTGATTCGGTTACAGTAAGTTCTGCAACAGTTTCAGGGTCAAATGTAAATGACTCCTGGATGGTTGCATCACCCGCTGTATCGGTGAATCCTTGTCCGTCAACAAAACGAATGTTTGAGGAAGTGGTATCAATTCCCCATGTCTCTGTTTCATCAGCGGAATCAATGTTGCGTACCGCCTCAAGTGCAAGCTGGAACTGTGGTGTGTCACCGTCAGCAAACACAAGTCCAAGACCTGAGAAGCGTAGACGATATTCATCACCTGCTCCAGTGACAACATTTACGTTTCCGTAGTTGTCTTCATCCCAGTCTGTCACATCAAGTTCAGCAACCTTATCACCATCTACCCAGAGAGATGCTCCCTCAAAGTAGTCAGCTGCGTCAGAAGACTGTGATCCTGCTGCGGTGTTGTCCATGAAGAAATCAATACGATCAATTTCTACATCACCCTCAATCTCAGCTTCAAATGCAAGAAGACCTGCTGTGGTTCCTTCCTCAAGAGAAGCTTCGTCAGCTGCAATTTGGTCAAGAGTTTTGATGTCACCCTCACCATCTCCAAGTACAGGACCTGCATCTTCTTCTGCTGCTGCGTCATCTGCCGCTGCATCATCTGCTGCTGCATCGTCTGCTGCTGCATCGTCCGCTTCTGGTGCTGCCACACAAAGTGCATTCGCCTTTGCCATGGTCGCAGGACCGAAGTATGTGGTTGGATTTACAAGACCGAGAGGTGACAAAATGTCAGATCGGTACATTTCCTGGAACTTTGCAACTGCTGCTCCGGTAAGT
This sequence comes from Patescibacteria group bacterium, assembly GCA_015485575.1. Classification (GTDB taxonomy): domain Bacteria; phylum Patescibacteriota; class Minisyncoccia; order Phycocordibacterales; family UBA918; genus OLB19. Next base: position 10,215 of record WFTF01000024.1, read on the forward strand.
GGACCGTAGAACTCGGTTTCGTTTCCAGCTGAACCCGGACCTGTTGCCGCTACCTGAGTAGCAGGATTAGAGTTCAGGAACTGCTGTAGTTTCATAACATCCGCACCGCTGTCCCCGATGTTCAAAGTTCGGGTCCACGTGTACGGACATACGCCTGATGGTGATGCGTCACCACCTGACATACCAAGCTGTGCTTGGAGTGCGTTGATTGTCGCCATAAGGCTTTCAATCTGTGCTTGTAGCTCTTCCGCTGTCTGCGCCTGTGCAGGTGCAGCAACAAGAGAGAACATCATTGCGATTGCAACAAAAGCTACAGATAGCTTCGCCACAACGTTGTTTGCAATAGTCATAACTATAAATTATTTGTAATTAGTCCCGTTAGCGGGATGTGAATTGATAATATGAATTAATTCATATTAGTAAGCGATCCACACGATGCATGGACACTTACGTAATATCACTAGCTTATATACAGATGTTCGACCGTATATAAGTTAGCTGCGAAAATCCAATTCCCCGTATCAGTCTTCTATGCATCAGTGTCGGAACCAGGTTATGGGGAAATACTTACTTTTTCAGAAACTGCTTTACTACCGCGTGGTTTCTGAACACGCGTGACAATCGTTTGTATATGTACGGACACCAGTGCAATACATACCTCTGCTTGCACATTCCGATTGTCAATGAACAACACCTCCCGTATCATCGCTTCAAAAAAAGCGTGCCGGAGGACACAACAACAGTATACATGGTGTGAGCATGCCGCACACAATCTGTATTGTGGATAGCTCCGCACCTCTATACCGTTTTTAACTGCAAGAAAGATACGCGCTTATAACTGCAAAGTCAATAGTGCATACCCCACTGCAGGACTACCCTCTATGACGATATATACAAGCACTTCTTACAGAAAAAACCGGTACTACACAACAAAAAATAAGGAAATCAATAACACATCCGAATTGGTATGTGCAGTCATAATTTTACGCTTGTTCCTGAAAAGATTGTGAACACGACGAGCGTCTTTTTAGTCCTTATGAAAATGTCTTTATGTGTAAGATATACATCAAAGACAGTATGTTTTGCACAAAAGAAATGTGCTTCTATGCTATGGAATATTTTGACCAACGCCTTTCTCCATGTCTTTTAACTAAGTTATCCTCTATCATGGCGTTAAGTTCTCGCTGTATTGTCTTTTCACTGCAGTCGGTAATAATCTCAGATATGTCCTTTATAGTCGCCTCCCCTTTCGCTTCCAAAATGGTGCGAATTCGTGTTCTTCTGTCTGCGGTATTCTCTTGTGTTAAAGTGCGCGGTGATGCCTTTTTTTGAACCCTGCGCGTTTGCTCCCTTGCGACAAACGTTGATGAAACAGATGAAGGCATTGTGCCGGAAAGATCCAGTTCTGATCCGGTTTCATGAGAAATATATCGGGATAAGCTCCGCAATACGACATCTATTTCCGCACTCACTGTCTGTTGCACATCTGTATACAGCACCCCGCTTATGGCGGTAACATATAACGTACTATCCAATGCAATCAGCGATTGTGCAAACTGCTCCAATACCTCCTTGGAGTTTACTGTTTTCACTTCAAGTGACCGCAAAGCATGCTCATGTGCCAGATGTGCCTTTGACGCTACATTGCTGATGTGTGTCTCTGACTTTTTATTATGGTCAATGTTATTGAGTATATAAAAGACGACAGAGATTATTTTTTCTGTCTTTTTGAAAATATTGCGGTAATAGTCTTCATTGTGAACCAGCTTTTGGAAGCTGTTGTCGTTTATATATCTGTCTTTTGTATTCATGAGTATGTCCTTAATCTTGCAATTGAGTAGTTATAGGACAATCTACTAAGTACTATATACTTTTTTGTGCGACTTGCAAGCACCGTACATCTTTCATGTCTTTTTTTGTCCTATCTGCCTTCATCACCAGTGTAAACTGTCTCGCCATGGTAAGATGTACTCATCATTTATTCATATTTCCATACGACTGAAAAATGGCAAAACGAAAGAAAAAAACAAAAAAGAAAGTTGAACGAGCACCGTTTTTTGACGACCTTTCACCACAAGCAAAACAGGGTGTGGCATCAGTGATACTGGGGCTACTTACCATCCTGCTGATTGCATCCTTAACGAACAGTGCAGGTACCTTTGGGAAGTTCATAAACTCCATCCTGGAAACCTTCTTTGGTGCCGGTAAATACCTCGCACCACTTATTTGTCTCTTCTACATATATGCGCTATGGCATCCCAAAGAGGACGGCCACATAAGTACTTCAAAAGTACTGGGTATCGTGCTGCTGTTTTTATCGGTACTGGGACTGTTTGAGCTTGCACGTGATGGTGCCGGAGGATACCTGGGTCTTGTTCTGGAGTGGCCGTTGGTTATGCTGATGGACACGGTGGTCACGGGAGTTGCACTGTTTGCACTGTCCATTATCGGTGTGCTTCTCATCTTTAATACAGGATTGAAACTACCGTCATTCAGGAAAAAGCAAACGATTCAAACACCTGACGAGGATATTGAAAATCTCACCATACCGGAAGACATGCCCAACGCAACAGAGGAACAGTCAGACTCTCTGGAGGAAGATGCCATAGAGCCTGCCCCAGAAACACCAAAAAACAAAAAAAGCATACTTCGTCCAAAACGGAAAAAAACGGATACCAATGACTTTACGGTGGCAACTTACAGTGGTCCATACAAAGCTCCCCCACTGTCACTCCTTGCAAAAGGTTCAGGCAGAGCAAAAAACGGTGACGTGAAGGCAAACGCAAACGCAATCAAACGCACCTTACAGGAGTTTGGCATTACGGTGGAAATGGATCAGGTGGAAATAGGACCAACGGTCACTCGCTACGCGCTGAAGCCCGCTCAAGGAGTGAAGCTGGCGCGCATTGTCGGACTGCAACGAGAGTTGGAACTGAACCTCGGCGGAAGCACTATTCGTATAGAAGCGCCTATTCCGGGCAAATCACTGGTGGGTATTGAAGTGCCCAACACCGAGAAAGCAACCATCGGTCTGGCTTCTCTGCTGAAGTCCCCCGAGTTTACCGACTCGCCACATCCGCTTTTGTGTGCACTGGGTAAAGACATCACCGGGCATGCACACTTTGCAAACATAGCCCGCATGCCGCACTGTCTGATTGCCGGCACTACCGGTTCGGGAAAGTCAGTTATGATACATAACCTCATACTCTCACTGTTGTACCGTAACTCCCCGGACCAGCTGCGCTTGATTATGGTGGACCCGAAGCGAGTTGAGCTGTCACTCTACGACGGTATCCCCCACCTGCTGACGGAAGTGATTACCGATGCAAAAAAGGCCTTGCTGGCACTGAAGTGGGCGGTAAAAGAAATGGAACGGCGCTATGATGTCCTGAAGGAGCATAAAGTGCAGAACGTAAACTCCTACCATGCGAACATTTACCAACCGGCAAAAGCGGACTTTGAAGCCTCTGCTTTTGACAGTGAGGAAGAAAAAGAAGAAGCAAAAAATAACCTGCCGGAACCCCTTCCCTACATCGTCATTGTTATGGACGAGCTTGCAGACTTGATGCAGGCATACCCACGCGAACTTGAGGCAGCAATCGTCCGGCTTGCACAGATGAGCCGTGCGGTAGGCATCCACCTCTTACTGGCAACCCAGCGTCCATCGGTAAACGTCATTACCGGTACCATTAAAGCAAACATCCCCACCCGACTGGCGATGAAGGTTGCCTCACAGGTGGATTCGCGCACCATTTTGGACCAGGTGGGTGCGGAAAAACTGCTGGGACAAGGTGATATGCTCTTCAGTTCCGAGGAGTACATCAAGCCAATCCGGCTCCAATCGGCATTTGTGTCCGAAGCGGAGCTGAAAAAGGTGGTTGATTTCTTGAAAGCGCAGAGTGACCTACAGGAACTGGACTCAATTGATCTGGATGGAAAAGATGATGGCAACAATTCAGGCTCATTTTTCGGATCTCTTGAAGAGGATGATGAGGAAGATGATCTCTACGAAGAGGCCAAGCAAGCGGTGATAGACGCGGGTAAAGCATCCACCTCTTATCTGCAGCGCAAGCTGCGCGTGGGCTACTCTCGTGCGGCGCGTCTGATGGACATTCTTGAGGAACGAGGAGTTATCGGACCTCAAGACGGTTCAAAACCTCGTGAAATACTCATTGGTACTGATACAACTGAAGAGAAAGAGTCTGAGGAAATTGAAGAAAAAGTAACCTACTAAATTACCATGACGCCGATTTTAGGGAGACATACCACCTTACGACACATACTTTACTATGTGGTTGTTACAATGTGCATATTCTTTCTGTTTGGATATATCCTCTTTCAGGCCCGCTTCCTGCTTATCGGCCCGAAGGTAACCTTCCTCAATGCACCAAGTGTGGTACAAACACAACGCGTCGTTCCACTTGAGGGCACCGCACAAAACATCGTCAAACTCGCTCTCAACGGACGTCCCATTTACACCGATAAAAACGGATATTTCAAGGAAGCGTTGGTGTTGGAAAACGGCTATACTATAGCGACATTAGAAGCATACGACCGGTATGGGAGGAAACGAGTATACACCAAACAATTCGTTTACACTCCTGCAGAGGTACGAGAAGTAAGTAAGTAAACATGGCAACAAAAAAAAGTACAAAAACCAAAACGGCGGTTAAAAAGACCGCAGCAGCACAAGCACAAAAAAAAGATGCGTCCGACATTGCAGAGACTTTGCGCGCACTCAAAACCAAGTTTGGCGATGACGCGATCATGACACTGGATGAAACGCAACATGTGGACGTAGACGCCATTTCCACCGGCTCCATAGGCCTGGATGACGCACTTGGTGTTGGCGGATTCCCCCGTGGTCGTGTGATTGAGATCTATGGACCTGAGTCGTCCGGAAAAACCACTCTATCCTTGCACGCCATTGCCGAAGCACAAAAAGAAGGAGGTATCTGCGCATTTATTGATGCGGAACATGCCATGGATCCCGAGTATGCAAAAGCGATAGGAGTGAAATTGGAAGAATTGCTCATTTCCCAACCGGACACCGGAGAACAGGCGCTGGAAATTGTTGAGTCACTGGTGCGTAGCGGAAAAATAGATGTCATTGTCATTGACTCTGTTGCGGCACTGACGCCAAAAGATGAAATTGAGGGTGAAATGGGATCACACCATGTGGGAAAACAGGCGCGACTGATGAGTCAAGCACTGCGTAAACTCACCTCCATTGTCTCAAAGAGCAATACGTCGGTTATTTTTATCAATCAGATTCGCATGCAAATCGGTGTGATGTTCGGTAACCCTGAAACCACACCCGGGGGCAAGGCATTGAAGTTCTATACATCGGTGCGCTTGGATATTCGCCGTATCGCACAGATTAAAAAAGGTGATGAGGTGGTAGGAGGACGTCATCGTGTGAAAGTGGTGAAAAACAAAGTAGCAGCTCCTTTCCGCACCACCGAGTTTGATCTTATCTACGGAGAGGGTATCAGCCGCGAGGGAGAACTGTTGGCACTGGGTGAAAAATACGGCATGATCTCCAAAGCGGGTGCTTCCTACTCCTACACTCCCCCGGGAGGAGATGAGTCAACGGTAGTCAAACTGGGGCGCGGGTATGACGCGGCACGAACCGCGCTGCGAGAGAACAAAAAACTGAACAATGAACTGCTGCGCCATATCAAAAAAGCAATGAGAGAAGAGGCGAAGGGGTAAGGTGAACTCCTACCTGCGGTGCAAAAAAGCATTTGGCATGCCAAATGCTTTTTTGCACCGCAGGTATTATGACACTCACGCCGTTTGCATAAACAGCCGCAGTCCCCTGCGCAAAGAAGGAAGCTGTATGGGAAGCGAAAGCAGCGACAAAATGGCAACACCCAACACCAACAGGGTGATACCCTCGGTGTGCAACACCGCGCGCTGTAAAAAGACAAGCACTTCTCCAACCGGTACGGTTGAGAGATTACGCAGTACCGCAGCAACGTGCACAAAGTATCCCACCGCATAGATGGCGGCAGTCAACACCGCAAGGTGCAGCGTCAGCGGATGCATCACTAAGCGTTTTGTGTACACATAGTACACCCGTAGCATAATACGTCTCTTTATTTTGTGAAAACGTGTATGTTCCATAGAGTACCCTTTATAACCATATCTGCCAAAAAAGGTTACAGGTGCGTATCTAGTCGCTCAGCAGACTTCCTACCTCATCATCGGAGGCGGCCTTGCGAAACGCCGCTTTGGCTCGATGAATGCGTGCCTTTATGGTACCCACACTCTCCCCCGTTTCCTCGGCAATCGCCTTGTGCGGCCAGCGCTCTATGTAGTGCAGTCGCAGTACATACACAAAATGTTGCGGCATGCGTGCGAGCACACGCTCAATGGCATCATTGCGCTCGCGCAGTGATGCCTCTTTTGTCGTGTCGGCAAGCAGGTGTTCGTACTCGGGATCTATGTTTACAAATCGTTGTCCCTCTTTGACCTTCTTTTGGTAGCGTGTAAACGCGGTGTTCATGAGGATACGGTACGCCCAAGAAGAAAACTTCGCCCCCTCTTGCGGTTTAAACTTGTCCGCGTTGACGTAGATTTTGGTAAATGCGTCCTGTACCACCTCTTCAGCGTCCAGCTCATTACGCACGATACTGCGTGCCTTGCGCATAAATGCGTCTTGGTAGCGCTCCAACAGTACCGCATATAACCACGGTTGCGCCTGTGAACGCCTGAGAATCTCCTCATCAGAGAGGTTGTATGCGTTATCCGTGGTGGTAATGCCCAGCATAGTACTCATATCATAACACCTCCCCAAGACTCGTGAAGTTGTGCACCTTTTGCCTTTGAGGTCTAACTTTGCTATAACATAGTCCGTGCAATGAATAAGATACACGATGTATTATGGCAAAACTAAATTATAATGAAGTACTACCAAAGCGCACGGTCATACTGGACGGTGACCCGTACGTTGTACTCAGTTCAACCATCTCAAAAAAAGATCGGCAAAAAGCGAGCAATGCGGTCAAACTCAAAAATCTCCGCACCGGCGGTGTTATTGATCGTACCTTCCATCAAGCAGATGTACTGGAAGAGGCGGACATTGAAAAACGCGAAGTGAAGTTCCTCTATGAGAACAGAGGAGAACACTTTTTCTGCGAACCGGACAACCCGAAAGAACGATTTAGTTTCGGTGAAGATGTGGTGGGTCGCTTAAGTGACTTTGTTACGGAAAACAGCATTGTGCAAGCAGTGGTCTTTAACGATACTATTATGAGTGTGTTAATACCAATCAAGGTGGAGCTTGAGGTAACCGAAGCCATGGATGCGGTAAAAGGCAACACTTCAAGCGGCGCAACCAAGGAGGTAACCCTTGAAACCGGTTTGACACTACAGGTACCGATGTTTATCAATAAAGGAGATGTTGTTGCCGTAAACACAGAAACGGGTGAATACAGTGAGCGAGTGAAAAAAGCATAAAAAGTGCTAAAAATGGGCGCACTATTGCACCTCCCCTCTATGGTTGGGGGCGGTGATAAAATATGGATAAAGGTGAATAATCAGAAAAGCCGATCGCTTCTTTGAGGAAGCGATCGGCTGTTTCTTTTTGTCTCTGCTGTTTTGAGACGATTAAAATTTCATAGGTGTTCCAGATGCAAGGCGCAGGAGGAAAATAACATGAGTGCATCTTGAGCCGAGCGAATGTTATTTTACCGAACTGCAACGCAGCAGATGGGGTACATATGGAATTTTAATGGGAGATGTACGGGAGCAACGCCATAAACCGTGCACGCTTTATGGCTCGCGCGAAGTTGCGCTGCGCCTTTGCGGACATACCGGTGCGACGACGGTTGTACATACGCGCATGCGGATTGGTGTTTGCACGCAACTTCATGATGTTTTTGTAATCAATATGATTGTTTACCGTTGATTTCTGTGTTTCTTCTGACATAGCTATACTGTTGTTCAGTTAATAATTTAATAATTGTATATTTATACCTACTTCAAGTATGTATCCTCAACTTATTTTAAGGCTTCAAGATGCCCAAGATGCGAGGAAGACAAGGAATTTGGAACGAGTCGTACGTTGGTACGGTGAGTTTCAAATTACCGCAGTCTGACAAAGCAGATTGGGTATATTTGAAGCCTTAAAATGGGATGTCTTCCGGATTAATCTCCTCCTCCGGATACTCCGGTGCCGCAGGCGCTGCAGAGCTCTCAGCTGTAGTTTGCGCTGTGGCAGCTCCATCGCCTGCGGAACTGCGTGGACCAAACTGTACACGATCGGCAATGATTTCGGTACGGTAGTGCTTCTGCCCATCCTTTTCCCACGAACGCGTCTGCAAACGCCCTTCAACAAACGCTCCGGAACCCTTCTTTAGGTACTGATTGACCGTTTCCGCTTGTCGCCCAAAGACGACCACGTTGTGATAGTCAACCGCCTCTTGGTAATTGCCGTCGCGATCTTTGTAACGACGATTGGTTGCCAACGAAAATGAAGTAACATTCATACCGCTGGGCAAGGCTTTCATCTCGGGATCTCGGGTAAGGTTACCGTAGATCATTGCTTTGTTTATGTACATAACTGTTTTTTGTTTAGGGTACTAAGTATACTACCCCATCGTGCACACTTGTCCAGAAGGGTGATTTACACCTCTTTCTTTGCCAACGCCTCTTCTATCTCGGCGTCGTTTGCTTCACCTGCGTCCTCTTCCTTTTCTGATGTGTCTTCTGCTGCAGTTACATCAGTCTCTTCAGGTGCAACCGTGGTCACGTCCGGCACCACTTCCGACTCTTCAACGGTCGTTACCGTTTTCTCAGCGGCAAGGGCCTCATGAAAGCGGAATGGATTTGCCTCTTCCACCTTGGTGAGTTTGATAAGTAGATGCCGCAAAATGTTATTTTGTTGTGCAATTTCTTCATTGATGTCCGCAATTGTCGATGCTTCGGCGGTAAAACGCACCCATCCGAAATAGGCACTGCCGAACTTACGATTTTTCCCTTCTATATGCCTGACTATCTCATACGCAAGATCAAAGCGTTCCGGCGCTTCTTCGTCAAAAAGTTCTCCGCTGTGTGTAGTGATGAGTGATTTGAGTACCTCAAATACCTCGGTTACTTCCCCCTCGGCAACTGTTGGAAGTATGTGGAAGGCAAGTTCGTAGCTGTATCGCTCCGCCGCCTCAGCTGCCGGCATATTTGTTTCTGACATGTGTCTAAAACTTAACTTTGTAACCGGCACACCGTAGCATAAATTGCACACAGAGGCAACACTTTCCCCTACCGGTTTCAGGGCGGATATATCTGCCGATATGTGATAAAATTGCACTACGTATGAAACGGATTGATCGGTCAGACCTGATACTCTATGCGCTTCTTGCGACTATGCTTGTTGCGACTGGATACTTTGCCTACACAACGGTTTCTCTAAAAAAAGAGCTCGTCGCTTTGAGTGCAAAAGCACAAACGACATTAGAAGAAAAAAATGCACAGCTGAAAGAAGCGCAAAACACCATAGACACCCTCAACAGTACCTTACGCTCGGTTAAAGACGATCTTGCAAACCTTGAAGAAGACTAC
>WFTF01000025.1 GCA_015485575.1 Patescibacteria group bacterium
CGCAGCGCCCCCGTATAAATCAAAAATGCAGACCCGGGTGCTGAAGCGTCATCGCTGCGCTCAAGTACCACATACGCTCCCGCTTGCACACTTCCGGAAAGGGTTATATCTATGCTGCCGCTATCATCCAGCAATCGCCACCTATCAAGAGAAACGGACTGGGTGCCACTGTTGTAGAGTTCTATCCACTCATCATTGGGCGACTGTGCACTGCCCATCCAGGCAATCTCACTTATGAGTACCGAGGCATGCGCCAGTGCCGGAAAAAAGAGTACCAAGCAAAGCAGTGCCACCCGCATAACTACTTTAGCGGAGGCTTATCGCTGGTAGTCACACGCATCATGCGTTGCAGTTTTTTCGGCGCAAGCGGGTCTTCTCTGTTTTTCATCTGCGCATAGGCGCTCCTCTGTGCGGCGGAAGTTGCCGGTTTGTGCACCTCTTGTTCCTGCATATCTGTCACTGCCGGTGTTTGCGCCGATACAATTCCCTGCCGAGCATTGCTGTCCTGTGTATCGCCACTTTGTTTGGATCTGTTGTTTTGCGGTCTTTTTTCCTGTATGACACTGTCTGTGTTTGTATTTTTGCCAAATGTCTTTTGCGTCTTCTGCGCAGAGACACTATCAGATGTCTGTTTTGCCGTGTGAGACTTGTTTTGCACAGGTGCCTGCTTTTGCGTCTGTACGTCTGCTTTCTCCTGTTGTGTGTTACCGAAAGGACGGGACGTCTCAGATAAGACACCAGCCGCCCCTTCCGCACCGGAGGCGGTATCGTGATTCTTCTTTTGTGGCTGTGTGGCAACATGCGGTGACGTTTGCGTATCAGCGCGTTCCTGCAAAGCGGCAGCGACAGCCGCCTTAAATGCCTGTTCGTCTTTTTTGAGATTACCCTGCGCATCACGCGCATCTTCGTTTTTCCCCGACTGTTGCTTGCTATTTTGTGATGACTCTTGGGCGACCAGGTTTTTCAAAATGGCACGCAGCTCTTCACTGCTCTGCTCGGCTTTTTTAGGGTGCGTGGGCGCCTGTGATGCTCTTTGGTCCCTATTACGCTCTTGCTTCCCCTGCGGTTTGGCAGACTTCTTATGCGCCTTGCGGGTTTCTTGCGCTCCTTCCTTGGGTGATGCGCTACGCTTTGACTTCGCTTCTGAGGTTTCTCTTGTTGTCGGTGCCCCTTTCGGACCATATTTTTTTAAGTTCTCTCCCGTGTTTGGCAACGTACCCCCGTCCGCTATCTCACGAAGGTGCTTGGGTATGTATGGTGGGGTGTTGCTAAAATCCTTCTCATGCCAAGCATGGATTGCCGCTTCAACTTCTTTTCGTGGTCGCGAAAACTGCTTGCGGCTTTCAGCAATAACCGCATCCCGAAACGACAGCTCCGGTTTTTCAATGGGAGGCAGTGTCGTTGCAGAAAATGGCGCAGAACCGATGCCGTCAATCATCAGCGTCAGGTAAATCTGTGCAAAGCCGAGATTGACAATGTCAGCCGCATAGAACTTCGGCGCAAATACCGTCTCAAGTACCTCCGCATCAAAAGGACCAACGCGAAATGAAATGATGGTGCCTACGTTTCCAAAGACTGCATTGCGCACCTCTTCTTCCATCTGCTCTATGTACTGGTGTGCAATGGTGAGGTTCAGCTTATACTTGCGTGCCTCGGAGAGAATATCCGCAAAGGTTGCGTTTGCAAATGACTGAAACTCATCCACGAAGAAGTAGAAATTCGGTGCTTCCTTCATCTCTGCGGGTGTTTTGTCCGCGCGGCTCATAGCTGCCAGGTAAATGCGCGTAGTGAGCATGGACCCCAGCAGATTGGCATTTTGCTCTCCTACCAACCCCTTGGAGAGGTTCATGATGATAATCTTGCGCTCGTCCATAATCTTGCGCAAATCAAAGCTAGAGTGCGGCTGACCGATGATGTTGCGAATCAGCGGGTTGGAGGTAAACTGTCCGATTTTGTTTTTAATGGCATCCCCCGCCTCTTGCATGTATCGTTCGTTGTATTTCAAAAACTCATCCACCCAAAATGCCTTCACTGCAGGGTCAGAGATGTTTTCAATCACGCGCATGCGATACTCTTTGTCAGAGAGCATGCGATTGACCCCCAGCAGCGTAGAGTCCGGATACTCCAGAAGTGCCAGCAACGTGTTGGAGAGAATATACTCCATGCGCGCCGACCAGGCGTCCACCCATATCTTCTTAAATACGGACATCAGACCCGACACCACCAGGTGTCTCTTGTCCGCACCCACATCCTCCATAACATTAAAGGAAACCGGGTTGTCGGTATCAAAGGGGGCAAAATACACCACGTCACTTTTGCGCTCTTCGGGAATGTAGTCTAAAAGGGTTTCTGCGGTCTGCCCGTGCGGGTCAATAAAGGCAAGTCCGTTGCCGTTTTTTATGTCCTGCACCGCCATATTTTCAAGCAGTGTGGACTTCCCCATGCCGGTTTTCCCAATAACATAAACATGGCGGGTACGATCTTTCGCTTTAATACCAAAAGGCACCTGCTGCCCGCGGGCATCGGTTTTGGCAAAGAACGTAATCTGCTCCGGATCGTACATTATGCATTTAGTATACCAAACGTAACAGAAAAAACGCCGTGCATTCTCCAGTATGCACGGCGCAAAATGTTACCACTCTTGGGTTGCATCTGTCTCTGATTGCAAAGGGGTCTGCGAACCGGAGACCGCCACCAGCACAATCAGCAGTACCGCTGCCAGTGTCGCCACCAAAATGCGTCCGTTCCACTGCCAGAAAGTCAGCTCTTCGTTGGGTATATGGCGTCTGTCCATACGATTGCCCCTTATGTCACATGAACCAAAACGGCACGTATTTAAACAGTTTTCAGAACAACCCGCAAGTGCTACACGTTGTAGTAATCCACAAACCATTTTGCAAAGGTCTCCACTCCCTTCGTAAAGTTCGTTTGTGGTACAAATCCCAACAGTTCCTTTGCCTTTTGTATGTCTGCGTACGTTTCATACACATCCCCCTGCTGCATGGGCAGCATATTTTTTTTCGCAGTCACTCCCAATGCGTCTTCCAGTTCGGACACAAACTGTGTCAGAGTCACCGGTTTTCCACAACCGAGATTGACTATCTCATACCCCAGTGGTTTCTCAACCGCTTTCACAAAACCGTCCACAATATCATCAATGTAGGTGAAATCGCGTCGTAAATCTCCATGGTTGTAGATGTCAATTGCTTCTCCGGCGACCATTTTTTGTGCAAACTTCAGCATTGCCATATCAGGCCTGCTCCAAGGTCCATACACTGTGAAAAAACGCAAGCTGGTGGTTTCAATGTCATACTGCTGAAAGTAGCTGTGCGCAAGCAGCTCCGCGGCACGTTTCGTTGCCGCATAGACCGACACCGGTCTATCAGCGGCAGAAGATTCAACAAACGGGACCTTGACACTCATGCCATACGCCGAAGAGGTGGAGGCATACACCATACGTGTCACCCCATGTTGCTGCATGGCTTCAAAGAGCATTTGGGTTCCCAGTACATTGGTCTGTACATACACCTCCGGAGCTTCAACAGAGTAGCGCACGCCCGCCTGCGCCGCCAGGTGGCACACCAGGTCAAACTGATGCGCGGCAAAAAGCGTTTCAGTGTCGTCTGCATTGGTGATATCTCCTTCTACCACCTCTATGTCGGGGAGAAACGCTTTTTGCCGCGCCCGCTTCAACGCAACATCATAATACTGATTGAAGTTATCAAGTACCACAACGTCGTGTCCGCATGATACCAAGCGCGATGCCACCGCGCTTCCGATAAATCCCGCTCCTCCGGTTACCAAAATCTTCATAGTTATGAACTACCATAGTACACATAAGTGTGCGATGGATGCAACCAACTCAAACGCCCGGAAGAAACAAAAAGAAAAATGCCGCGCCTCGCACACACGAAACGCGACACGACAACACGACAACACTATACCCAACGCGCCCTAGGTCAGACCTAGGGCGCGTTCACACTGACTATGTACCCATATCCCGGCATCGCTCTGCCAGCAGGTGCTCACACGCCTGCAGCACATCATACCGAGGACTGCCCGGCTGAGGTTCGCCATTCCGACGAACCTCCTCAAGCAACGATTGCAGCATTGGGTTCGAAACATCAGAACCTCCAATCAACTGCAGGCCTCGGGCAAGTACCGCCTTGCGGCGCATTGACCGAAACTCCGGAACAGCAGATGTAGATTCTGTCCGCAAGCTGCCGTCAGCTTGAAATGTGTGCGTTTTGCTACGTACAGTCATCATTCATAACCTCCTTTTGTTTTCTCCTGCAAAAGATACACAAAATACCAAAATATGCAAACCTGAGATGTATACATTCTGCCCTAGGTCTGACCTAGGGAGCGTTCAGGCCTAGGGAAGAGGTGGCGGAATCTTGTTCTATCTCGTAGGTGTCC
>WFTF01000026.1 GCA_015485575.1 Patescibacteria group bacterium
CCTAAGACCGAGTACATTGGCAACACACTCGTGCACCGCATAGGACTTGCCACACACAGTCCCACGATGGCCGACTTGCGGAAGATGCCGTTACATTTGAACAAACTGCTATTTCAATTTTTGGCATACTGGAAGGCAAAGCAACTACATAAAAAGTATCGCTACGACGGCATCTGGGCGATGATGGCGCATAGCTGCGGGGTGCCCGCCGGCAGTTTTAAGAAGACCTTTCCCAACGTGCGTTACATACTGACGCTGCAGGAGGGTGACCCGCCGGAGTCCATTGAAAGAAAGATGCGAATTTTTGGCAAAAAATTTGACCGTGCCTTTGTCAGTGCGGATGCCATACAGGTCATCTCCACTTTTCTCGGACGCTGGGCAAAACAGAAGGGCTATGCGGGTGAGCCGGTGCTCATACCAAACGCGGTTGACACCGACCACTTCACACAAACATATACGGAGGATGAATTGACTGCCGCAAGAAAAGAACTGGGCAAAAAGGAGGGAGACGTGTATCTGGTTACCACCTCTCGATTGGTGCATAAAAACGGTATTGACACGGTTATCCGCGCACTGCCGCTCTTGCCTGAGCACGTACACTTTGTGGTGTTTGGCACCGGTCCGGATGAGCAGAAGCTGCAGACACTTATCAAAGAATTGTCTCTTGCACAGCGGGTACACATGCGCGGATACATAGACCATGCCGATATGCCACTCTATCTCAAAGCTTGTGATATTTTTATCCGTCCGTCCCGCAGTGAGGGTATGGGTAACTCATTTGTGGAAGCAATGGCGGCAGAGTTGCCCGTGATCGCAACACAAGAAGGAGGTATAGCCGACTTTCTCTTTGACGCTGCACGCAACCCGGGCAAGACCGCAACGGGCTGGGCGGTGAGTAAGGATGCGCCGGAAGACATAGCATCCGCTGTCGAGACCATACTCGCGCATCCGGACATAACCGCCGCTACCATTGCAAACGCAAAGCAAATGGTGCTGCAAACGTACAACTGGGATTTGATAGCACGCGATATGAAAACAAAGGTCTTTGACCCATTGTATCACTAGTGGTCTGCTCACAGTACGGGGTATCTTTTTTCTGTTGATGATGTTTTAGTAAGTGTTCAGTATGTTGGATAAAACACGAAAAAAGTCGGTGGTTGTAATCGGTGGCGGAACCGGCATTTATCCCACCTTAAAAGGGCTCAAATCCTATAAAGATATTGATGTGACTGCAATCATCACCATGGCGGATTCGGGTGGTTCCACCGGACGCTTGCGTGATGAATTCGGTCAGTTGCCGGTGGGGGACGTACGTATGGCACTGGCTGCGTTGTCTGCGGAGGTGGACAACCATGATGAGTTGTTGCGAGAGCTGTTTTTGTATCGCTTTGCGCGTGGCGCGGGATTAAATGGGCACAATCTGGGGAACCTGTTGCTGGTGGCACTTACTGATATGTTGGGGTCTGAGGTGGAAGCCGTGAAAGTGGCGTCGCGTATTTTGCGGGTACGGGGAACGGTCTTGCCGGTAACCGAAGACAAGGTGCATATTGTTGCAACCTACGATGATGGTAAGGAGGTTGAGGGCGAGCATGACATTGATGAGCCAAGCAGCGAGCGTCATGATCACCGCATTGTGCAGTTGCGCACCAAACCGGAAGCACAGATTACACAAGATGCGAAGCGAGCACTGTCTAAAGCGGACTTGATTGTGCTTGGTCCCGGTGATTTATATACCAGTTTGCTTGCCAACTGTGTGGTGCGCGGTGTTCCTGAGGCGATCCAGTCATCTCCGGCTCAGTTTGTGTTTGTAACTAACCTGATGACCAAGCAGGGGCAGACGCATGGTATGACGGCGAAGGACCATATTGAGGAGGTGCTGCGCTACGTTGGACGAGCGCCTGATACGGTGGTGGTGAACACCACACCGGTCCCCCCGGAGCTGCTTGAACGCTATGCGCAGGCGCACCAGTTTCCGGTGGAGGACGATGTCAGCGAGGTTGCCTGCAACGTCGTCCGTGCCGATCTGCTGGACACCACACCGGTGGTGAAGAAAGAAGGGGATGTGCTGCAGCGCAGTTTGGTGCGTGGTGATGCACAAAAGATGGGTACGGTTATCTATAACCTGCTACAATCAAAAATATGAAATACATTTTGGATTTTGATGAAGTGATTTTTCACACAGCTGCACTCAAACAAAAGATGCAGGAATTGCACATTTTCGAGTCCGAGCGGGGTCCCGATGTATTGTTGCGCATACAAGAAGCAGATCCTTCTTTTTCACTTGAAGCGCTCCTGTTTCCGGACGCCCGCGCCTTTTTGGAGGTGCATGGGCGGGATTGTTTTATTATTTCCTCAGCTTCCAGTACCGTTGTCGAGAATAACACTGACGTGGAACTGCAGAAAGCATTTCAGTGGGAGAAAATCAGACAATCGGGCGTGGAGCAGTATATAGATAAAACACGCATACATATTGTTGCAGAAGAGAAACGTGAAGTCTTGGAGAAGTTGCGCAGGCAGCTTATGGAGCAGGGGGAGTTGTTTGTGTTTGTGGATGATCGCGAACGCTACATACGTGAAGCACAGGAGCTGGGTATTCCCACGGTATGGATGTGCAGACAGCAGCCGTTTTTTCACGCAACGCCCGAACACATGCCGGCCACACCAGAGTTTGTGCGTATTAGCAGTTTTGCAGAATTAGAAACAGTAGTGCACACATGGGAAGAAGAGAAAAAGTAACCAAGATACTTATTGCCGCAGCGTTGTATCCGCCGCAAATGGGTGGACCTGCTACCTATGCAAAAATGCTTGCAGAGGAGCTGCCGAAGCGAGGTATTGAAGTGGTCGTACTTCCCTTTGCGCGAGTGCAGCATTTACCAAAAATAGTGCGGCACATAGCGTACGCCTTTTTGCTGTTGCGCGCTTTGCGAGGTGTGCAACTGGTATATGCCATGGATGCGGTAAGTGTGGGACTGCCCGCATATGTGGTGAGTGTCTTGTGTGGTAAAAGGTTTTGGGTTCGCCTTGGTGGTGATTATGCTTGGGAGCAGGGACAACAGCGCTTTGGGGTGTCGGTATCACTTGATGAGTACACCAAGTACAAAAGGGACGCATCATGGCAGGTACGCGCACTTGCCTCTGTACAGGCATTTGTGGTTCGTAGGGCGAAAAAAGTGATTGTTCCGAGCATGTATATGAAGCGTATTGTGCAGACCTGGGGTGTGACTGATATACAGCTGTGTGTCATGTATAGTGCCTACGAACCTCTTACGGTTCCACTGCAGAAAAAAGATTATCGCAGAAAATATCATTTGCACGGACCAACCGTGCTCAGTGCGGGACGTCTGGTGCCATGGAAGGGGTTTCAAGGGTTAATTGACGTGGTTGCGAAGCTGCGAGATACATACCCGAACATCTCGTTGCTGATTGCGGGAGATGGACCTCAAAAGGCGGTACTGCATCAGTATATTGCAGAGCACGATTTGTCTGAGACAGTGCGACTACTGGGGAGCTTGCCGCGAGCGGTGCTTGGTGAATATGTACTGGCAGCTGATGTTTTTGTGCTTAATACCGAGTATGAGGGATTATCACACCAGTTGCTTGAGGTGATGGCTCTGGATACCCCGGTGGTGACTACGGATGTGGGAGGTAATCCCGAACTGATTGAGGATGGACGTTCCGGGTACCTGGTGGCGTATAATGATACAGAGGCGCTCTGCGAAAAAATTGATGCAATTTTAAGCAATGACGCACTTGCGGCAGCACTCACCGCGCATGCACGTGAAAAAGCAAAATCGTTTAGTGCACAAACAACGGTCGATCAGTTAGCCGTCCTCATTTCTCAACAGATATAAATAAAACTCTCAATTATGAAAGTCCTTGCGATTAGTTATGCAAAGCAGGCACTGCTGAATGGTTCTCGGGAACAAAAAAGAATGTTGGAATATGCACAAGCGCTTGATTCCTATGTGCTGGTGGTTTTGACACGTACAACAGATATGCTACCAAGTGTTTACAAAAAAGGTAATTTGATTATATATGGCACCACTGCAAAAACACGTATCGGTATGTTTTTTAAGGCTATCTTTATAGGGCGACGCGTGACAAAACATGGTCAGACACCGTGGGTGGTGTCGAGTCAAGATCCTTTTATTTGTGGTTTAATCAGTAGAATTATTGTTGCAGGTACGCGTCATTATCATCACATACAAGTGCATGGTGATCTATTTTCTCCAAACGTACCAAAGACATTTTTCCAGACGTTATGGAATGCTTATGCGCTGTTTATGATGAAAAGAACGAAATGTATTCGAGTTGTTTCGCAGCGTTTAAGACGAGTGCTTGTACAGCAAGGTATTGCAGATTCACAAATTTCAGTTTTGCCTATCAATCCACATTTGGAGAGTTTTTATGCGGTCGGGAGAGATCGATCCTATGAGCAAAAAGATAGTATTCTATTTTTATATGTAGGTAGATTATCTGCTGAAAAAAATATTACACGTATTATCAAATCGTTTGCCACTGCTTATAAGGAGTATCCAAAAATACAATTACGCATTGTGGGGGAGGGTCCTGCACGCGACCAGATAGAATCACAGGTTTCTTCACTAGGGATCAAATCAGCAGTGCAACTGATACCTTGGAAGGAGGATGTAGTATCTGAAATGGAGGAAGCTGATGTGTTAGTGATGGCATCACTGTTTGAAGGGTATGGATTGGTTTTGGTGGAAGCAATGGCAGCGGGATTGCCCACAATTACAACAGATGTGGGCTGTGTCGGCGAGATGTTGCTGGACGATGTGCATGGGATTGTGGTTCCTCATGAGAGAGATGGTAGTCTTGTGAGGGCAATTTTGCGTCTTGCACGAGATAGAGAGTTACGTGCAAAGTATGGGGAAAGAGCATATCAAGATAGCATTACACACAAAAAAGAGTTGCAGCAGTATATACGAGAGTGGACAGAGTCATTTCATTGCAACCGTTAGATGGTTATAATACGCACATGACCAACCAATCTCTACTTAACCAATCTGAAAGTGCTGAAGCCTTTTTGGATCAAATGCTTGATGATAC
>WFTF01000027.1 GCA_015485575.1 Patescibacteria group bacterium
CGTTTATACAAGGAGGAGTGCCGGAGTGGTTGAACGGGGCGCTCTCGAAAAGCGTTGTGCGGGTATCCCCCGCACCGGGAGTTCGAATCTCCCCTCCTCCGCAACGAACAGCGTGAGTGCGGTCGAGGGGACGTAGCCCAACACCACTTTTTAAGAAAAAGTGGTGCTGGACGTTACGTGATTCGAAGAGCTTTTGCGCTAGATGCGACCGACGGAAGCATGTAGCCAAAAGGTGTACTGAAACTGTAAGTTTCGAATCTCCCCTCCCGTTATCCACACCAAGCAATACATTTTACAACCTGTACAGTTTATAGTGAAAGTAGTCCCCGCAACGAAAGGAGGTCAAGATGGCTACCCAACAGGAGACTCAGGATCTCCCCAACGATCAGGAAGAATTTCCTGAACCGGAGGGAGGATTCGTCGATGCAATGGACGTGCTGTGCGCGGCACAGCTGGGAGGACAACAGCCGATTCAGTCGCTGGATGACCTCCCACAGTGCGTGCAACCGTTTCTGTGATGCATCTACAACGTAAGGGCGAGGCCACAAGCACAACATTTTTATATCACTTGTCCGGCCCGCTCTTTTTTGTTTTCTATATTTTGATTATCTGGTATTGTATGCACATCAAAAACAGTCCTCACAACTGTTTTTGCCCCTATAGTTTAATGGATAGAACAGGAGACTTCTAAGCTCTTGGTGGGGGTTCGATTCCCTCTGGGGGCACAAAGACAAAAATGAGCGCACGTTAGTGTGCCATTTTTGTTTGTGCCAACGGAGAAAAGTGCCTGCGCACTTTTCGTGGGAATCGAACCGCCGGACGCATGTCGCACGGAGCGGAGCGAGTACGACAGCGGAGGCGTGACCCGTGGTTCTTAACGAACGCAGTGAGTTTAGAAACCATCAGGTTCGATTCCCTCTGGGGGCACGCGTTTATCAGAATACTCTCGTAGCGAAAGCTCGAGGGTATTCTTATAGACGCGCAGTGATGCCTGGGAGGCAAATCGAACAGCCGCAGCGCAGCGAGGCGGACTCGCGAGCCGACCGAAGGGAGAACTTGTGAGTCGATTCCCTCTGGAGCACCATGAAAGCCGCCCTTGTGGCGGTTTTTATGGTGCGCCCGGAAGCAAGCAAACGGCTTTGCTTGCGGGGTGAGAAGTGACTCAATGTCACTTCGCAAGAGTTATTTAGATTTTTATGAAACACTTTCATAAAAATCAAATAACTGGACAGTTCATGTAATGAAGAGAACCGCCGGAGCGATGTTTTCTGGAATGTATTCGTGGTCAATTCCAACAATCATTTCAAAGACCTCTCTGTTTGCACTTGTGTCAAGAGTCATGGTAGCAAAATTAGTTGAAAAACGAAAATTTTTCAGGCATAGTTCTATAAGAACAAGATCATGCACAGAGACGGAGGATAGTTCCAATGACACAAGAAATCAGACTCGGTCAAAGGGTCTACGGCATAACGAGGGATGGAACTATCATTCCGACCCTTATCAGTCGAATCGAACTCCCTGAAACCAACGAGGACGAAACTGATTTCGTTCGTCATGGTTCTGAAATGTTGAACGGACGTCTACACAAGAGCATTCCCGGCGTTCAGTTTCGGGTCCTGAATCATCATCTCAATCAGGTTTGGCTCACGTTCAACGAAGCGTACAGCAGGGCAGTCGATGTGTTGGAACAACTGAAAAGCGACGAGTCTGTTAGCATACGCGACCAGCGCGCCTACGCTGCCAGATATGAACAGCTGGTGACCGAAAAGGAAGCCGAACGTGATGCCGTCGACGGTGTTGAGGTGTTCACTGAATCCAATACTCCGATCGGATGCATGTTCGACCGAGTCGAGAAAGATCGTCGGTTCAGGCAATCGGACTTTCCGCAGCACTATATCGAACTCGGCACTCCCGTATGGATCGCCAACACGAAAGCTTGGAACATCATTCAAGGATTCGTGACACAAGTGCACTTTGCCCCGCGCTGGCAAAGAAACCACTTGTACGACTGCGGAAGCCACAGCAACCTGCGTGCCGATCGCGTCTTTCGTACCAAGAAAGGTGCGCTGAATTGTCTCGAAAGAGAGTTTGCAGCTGCACTGCCCGGCACACTTGACCGGCGTCGAGTGTCTGTCGTCCAGCAGATCAGCAACGCACAGAAACGGGAGTAAATGCTGGAAACGTTTCGGAAGATATCAGAGCGTGCTGACCTCAAAGCTCGTGAAGTAGCGTGACCACACCGCCTACGAAAACCGCCTCTGCATTCGGGGCGGCTTTTCTTTTGGGAGGTTGCTGCGCGAGAAACCGAGCGCCCCAAGGCGCTGGATAGCATTGAGATACACTCCAATGCGTAGGCAGAGGTATAAAACCACTGCGCGCTCCACGCTGCATAATCATTGTCCTTTCTTGAAGTGAGTTCGAGCAAAGGTTAGTATCTCAGCACCATGAAAGTCGCCCCTGTGGCGGTTTTTATGGTGCGCCCGGAAGCAAGCAAGAACTGCTTTTCTATCAATGAAAAAATACTCCACATCACCACTCTAAAACTCCAGTTCCACGGGACCGGTATCTTCTTCCAACTGGTCGGACGTAGTCGCTGCAGGAGTCACAACAGGAACCACACTTTGTGACACACCTTTATTTTTTTGAAGAGACTCATACTCCTGTTCTCTCAAACGATACTCAGTCAATGCAGTCTCCACCGCTTGAGCATTATAGCGGGGCATGGTTGCGGGTGTTACTTGCAACAATGTATTCACGTTCCGATAGGTGCTGTACAGCTGTGCGGCTGCAGTGCCACCAACAAACAAAACCAGCAAACTCATAAAAAGACCCACCGTCCACTCTCGCTTTGGGTGTATCAAGCGGCGATCAGGATATCCTTTCCCTCGCTTGAAAACATGCTTTGCCATTTTGATTATATCTTTCTTGTCAATCATGGTTTGAGTAACGTTACCTCTAACTTCAATCGTGCAAGCGCTTGTATACGACCACTTGCTGATGCATCCTTTAACTGCAAGGACAATTGTGTGACCGTGCTGTGGTACGGTAATGTTTCAAGCATGCGTAGCATAGTTTGCACGTCTTGCTTGTCTCCACTGAATGTAAACGATACTTGCAGCGTATCAAACCGTCCCTTATTTTCCACCTTGCGCAACGACTCGGTGGTTAATTCCACACTGTTGCGAACCGCCGCTTTTTCAATACTGGTTAAGAAATCAATAGTCTTATCTTCAGTCAGCACATAGGACAGCAGTTCTTCGCGGTCAGCTTGTGTCTCATTGACCAACCGTGTCAATTCCCCATACGCTTGCTGTCTTTGCTGTGCTTCTTCTATTGTGGACAAACGTGCGACCAATTCATCTCCTTCTCGTACCGTATACCTCCAACTCAACACCAGTAAAACAAGCACTACCAAAAAGGTTATGAGTGAAAGCAGTGCGTATATTTTTGTAGTATAGGTAACTTTCATATTTACTCAGACCTATTGATGACAGCGGTGATGGTAAAGGGCACATCCTTATCTTTCGCCAAGTTGGAAAGTGGCAGTTCGGCAGAGGCAAACCGATCTTGTGCCTCAAGTGCATTGCGAAAACGGGCAAGTGACTCTCGTGTACTTGCCTGCCCGACAATCTGTACCTGTTCTATATTTTGTGTTTTCGGATTACGCTCCATAATAATGGAACCGAGCTGTATGGATGCATCTGCGGTTGCCCACAGCTCTTCGGTGATGGTGCTAAATGAAGGTTCCGGTGCTTTTTTCAGTATCTGCTGAGCGGTTTCATTTGCAAGAATAACGGTATTTTCCAGATTGGCATATGATGCATTCTGTGCCTCAGTTTCTATATATTGCGCTTCATAAACCTTAAGCTGGAAGGCAATCAATGCATACGCCGGTATCAACAACACCGCAATCGTACCGAACGAAACCGACAACAGGATCAAGTACACCGTTACAACACGAATCCAGTATTCGGCCTGTACGTACTTGCGTGCTTGTGGGGGGATGAGATTGATCATAACTTATATAAACGGTGTCAACGCCAACCCCACCGCGGTGGAATAACCATAGGAGTAGCGTCTGCCAATTTCCGGTATGTAGTTCTCCAGTGAAAAAGCGTTCGCCCATACATTTGCGCGCTTTGCGGGTACTTTGAGCATTTCCGAAAAATACTCGGGCAGACCTTTCATATTTACGCTACCCCCGCATAAAATAACCGATTCAATCTGCCGACCGTCTCGGGAAACATCGCGCGTATTCCAATAATCCATGCGAATGCGCACCTCATCAATAATTGCAGACATGGTGGGCAACAGCGCATCGTAAACCTCACTCCCCTCCACACTTTGCACCAGCCCTTGTGTGTTTTTTATTTCGGTCAGCTCGGACTCCGGCTTGTCACCGATTTGCTGACGCAGTGCGGCGGACAGTTCAGCTCCTCCGATGTCAATGGTGGATGTGTACATGAGCACACCGCGATACACAATCCCAATACCCGTTCGCGTTTTCCCAAAATCCACTATCATGTGTGTACCGGTATCACCCTTTGGTATGGTCGCCCGTGCAATCGCTTGCGCTTCCACTTCAAATGAAAGCGGCGTTACCCCCGCACCAATACATGCTTCGTAGTAATTCATGATGGTCTCACGAGCATATGCGGTTACCGATACACGCAACATATCTGCATGCAGATCATCTTGAATAATGTCGTAGTCAAAAAACGCATCGCGTGGTGAAAGCGGCACATTCTCCTCCAAACGAAACTCCAACAACCCGCGAATTTCTTTAAAGGGAGTTCCTTTTTGAATTTCTGTCTCAAAGAGATATGCACGCTCCTCCGGTAGTGAAACACGCACCATGGAGATACCTGTTCTTGCTTTTACTTCCCGTATCACCTCCGAAAGCGCTTTCACATCGGAAACCGTACCTCTATTTAGCACACCATCGGGAATATCTATATCTCCCCAGTACAACAACTCCAGCTGTGTACCACTGCGCTTGTCAGGTTGAAATTGAATGTACTTCAGCGAGGAATCGGAGATATCCACCCCTGCACTTGGAAGTAGGAGATACTGCGGAGGTGGTATGAATTTTGTAAGCGTACTAAGAACCGACATGTTCTTATTATACGTTGTGTCTGTAAAAAAAGCAGCGCGCTGCCCACAGATTTACCGTAACAACAGGTACACCAAGACCCCAAGCACAAACAGTATCGTCACTGCAACTACGTTCTGACGCATAAGTGAAAAAGCGCGCCTACCAAAGCGGTGCGTCAGATACCCCACCAACAAATAGCGACCCCCACGCCCGAGTACCGATGCAAACACAAAGAGCAGTACATTTGCTTTGAGAAAGCCCGCACCCAATGCCACCAATGTGTAAGGTACCGGTGTGACTGCGCCGGCAAGAGTGACCAAGAATACCCCATCTTGTGACCGTGCAACAATATCCGCAAACTGACTGCCGAGACTACCGGTGAGATACTGTGCGACAATCACTTCGTAAAACGTGAACGCAACAGCGTACGCAAACAACCCTCCCGCCACTGATGCCACAGTTGTCACTATCACCGCATACATCGTCTTACGCGTATTGGCTAGGATAAATGCCACAAGGAAGGGGTCGGTAATCAGCGGCACCGGCAGTGCCGACTCAAGAAACGAAATGGCCGCCAGCACCCATATACTGTAGCGCGACTGTGGGATGCGCTGCACTTGCAGAGCAACTTCTTCCACATGTGACTCCAAAACCGACTGCTTCATAATACCTACTGTACGCGAGTTCCGGCGGGAAGGTCGTTGTGGGGGATGAGTAACGCAAATGTTTCATCACAAAGTGCGGCAAGTATCATCCCTTGACTTTCATATCCGCGAATCACCCGCGGCTCTAAGTTGAGCAAAAACGGACACTGTTTCCCCACCAAAAACTGCGGGTCCTCAAAGTACTCCCGAATACCGGAAATGATTTGCCGCGGCTTTTCTTCTTGAACATCCACCTCAAGACGCAACAGCTTGTCAGCACCCTCAACCACCTCAACGGACACAATCGTGCCAACTGCTATGTCCAGTTGCGCAAAGGTGTCATACGAAATCATCGGTTTCCCTGCTGTCGTCCTTTCCTGTGACGTGTTCTGCTCTGTTACCGCTTCTGTTGTTGCCACCTCCGGCTCTGTTGCACTTTGGGCATGTTCTTCAGTCATGATGTATTATTGTTGCATTAAGTAACTGTTTAATATAATCGCCGCTGCAGAGGCGTCTGTGTGTGCGTTCTTTCCCTGGATACGTTTCGCCTCTTGGGTGGTGTACTGCTCAGGTTGCAGGTGGATAGGAATACCCAGCGAAAGCGTCAGGTTTGCAATGAACTCCTCCACGTCGGCATGTATCGCATTTGGATTACCGTGACCATCTAGAGAATGACCGATCACAATCTCTGAAACATCTTTTTCCGAGATAAGTTGCTCAATACGCTCTTGCAAGCGATTATCGTTGGACAGTACACTATGTGGGAAAGCCATATTCCCCCCTTCATCAGTCAGGGCAATACCCACCCGCTTACTTCCATAGTCAATTCCCATTTTTCGCATAGGGTAAGCATAGCATATCCGACATCAAAGATTATGTATTTACTCCCTACCCTGTTTCTGGTATTATCCATGCACCGTATTTTTATATGGATACTAAGCGTATGCTCACTGACTGCTTTGGCTAACGCCTTCGCAGGACGAGAGCCGCGCTCAAAAGATAAATGAAAGAAGCGGTCATTTACTTTCTTAATTTGCTCTCGTAGTTTAATGGATAAAATACCGGTTTGCGGTACCGGCGCTCCAGGTTCGACTCCTGGCGAGAGCACAGATGTAGCGAAGCGGAAGCTGGGTTCGAGCCAGAGCAGCTTTTCGTCAGAAAAGCGTTGCGAGGGTCGAAGCTGTTTTGAGATATTTTGTGACGCAAGGAAACAAAATATCCAAAACGGGTACTGAAACGGTACGTTTCGACTCCTGGCGAGAGCACACAGGCAAAACAAAAACACTATTCTCTTTGAGAATAGTGTTTTTGTTTTAGAAACTGAACTGCTTCAGTTGCGTGCCTGTGTGCTAGGCGGAGACATATTTTTATTTCCATCCTTAGAAATAAAAATAGTCGAGCCGGGGTCGAGAGTACTTAGTATAATTTATATGAAATATAAATTATACTTAGTAACTCGTGACCACATATGTGTAAAATTTAAAAACAACCATAAAGGTATTTTTCAATTTGAACCCAAACTAGAGCAGCTTTTCGTCAGAAAAGCGGTGCGAGGGTCGAAGCTGTTTTGAGATATTTTGTGACGTAAGGAAATGTAAAACAGCGCCGGAACCGGCGCTGTTGCGTTTGCTACTTGCTGCGACCTGAGTGTCCAGTTGGCCAGTCTTCGACAG
>WFTF01000028.1 GCA_015485575.1 Patescibacteria group bacterium
ACCAATACACCAATGTGATCGCGTACAAATTCTCGAAAAGTATGCTTTACAATCCGATCCTCCAGACTGTGAAAACTGATAACGGCCATACGACCGTGTTGTGCAAGCACACGCATACCTGACTGCAGCAGTGTTTGCAACGTCTCAAACTCATCATTGACCGCAATGCGCAATGCCTGAAAAGATTTTGTTGCAGGATGTGTCCGACCTCGCCGATATGATGACGGTATAGCTTGGGTGATAATCTCCGCCAGTTGCATAGAAGAAGTAATGGGAGTATGTATCCGCTGTTGCACTATCCGTTTGGCAATACGGCGAGCAAAGCGTTCCTGGCCGTATCCAAACAGCACGTTAGCGATATCCGCTTCATCCCACTCGTTGACGATGTCCTGTGCGGTAAATGCATAGTCTGACGGGTTACCGTAGGTCATATAAAGCGGCTCATCTTTCTTGAATGAAAAACCGCGTGCGATGCCGGAGGAGCCATCAAACTGTTCCATACGCCAGCCCAAGTCGGCAAGTATGGCATCAACGTGGTGTACTGATAGCGTTTGTAAAATATCTTCCAGGTTTTGAAAGTTTTCGTGCACCAGGTGCACCCGTGCATTGAAGCGTGCGGGCAAATCTGCATTTGCCTCAATGGCGCTTACGTCTGCGTCTATTCCCACATAGACGCCACTATCTCCTATCACACTGAGAATTGTTTCTGCGTGTCCTCCCGATCCCAGAGTACAATCAACAACCACTGACCCTTCAGAAAGGTTCAAAACTGCGGTTGCTTCTTGCTGTAAGACCGTAACGTGTCGCATGTATGTGCTCTTACGTGGTCTTCCTCCGGTAGAAACGAAGCGGGGTCGCCTCAACCACACTCCTAGAGAACGCCGATGTCACCAAGCTTTTCCGCCAGTGCATCAGCTTGTCCTTCAATACGTTTTTTGTATTCCTCCCACTTATGTTCATCCCAGATCTCTACACGATCATGGATACCCGCAAGCACAACTTTACTCTCAAGCTTGGCGAACTCCTTTAAAAAATCTGGAACGAGAATACGTCCAACACTATCTACCTCCACTTCAACTGCTCCCGATAAGAAGAAGCGGTTAAAGCTTCTGGTATCCGATTGACCCAGTGGCAACTGAGCAACTTTTTCAGTTATCAATTGCCACTGCTTCAATGGATATACAAAGAGACAGTTATCAAGACCTCTGGTAACTACAAGCTTCTTCCCAAGTTCCTTCCGCCACTTGGACGGCATGGACAGCCGTTTCTTGGGATCCAACGTGTGCTTGTACTCACCAATTAACATAATCTTGATAGTTTGAATTGTTCTGAGAACCAACCGTAACGGGTGGAGCCGTCCCGGTGGGTGCTCAGAACAATTCGTCCCTGTATACTCTATTTCTAGAGTATACCACTATCTCCCACCACGAACACATTATATACCACTTTCTCCCACTGCATAACACAGTTATACACAGCTACCCATACACCAGTACTGATCTGCTTGCGCTTATTCTCCGATGTATACAGATGTATACAACAGACATACAAAAAACCCGACATGACGTCGGGCTCTTTTTGTTATGACTCTGATAGTGGTTTGACATCGGCAGGAATCATCCAACCGAGAACAAGATCATCAATCCAGATACTCCCCCACATGATTACGGCCCGTTCAGGTTTCAATTCCGAATGAGGAAAACGGTCTGCATTTGCAAATCGTACAAACTGTAGATCTGCATTGTTGTTATTGCAATTCATTCCACTCCTCCATGATGGTACACTCTCCAAGAATACGAAACGTTGCCAAAACGAAAAAGGTTACACGATAACTACATACGCTGCCCTCCAAACAGACGGCTGTCTGGATCCGCAAAATCAATAATCTCTTGAAGTTCTTTAATACTAAAGTCAGGCCATAGGGTGGTACTACCCACACACACCGACTGTGCCGACTGGAGTGGCAAAAAGGCGGAGCTACGCCAGTATGAAAACTTTCCTTTCCGTTCCTTCATGCCAGTACGTATGACAATATCCGGCTCGTTACACGCTTCCGTATCCAAGTGTGCACGTACATACTCGGTATCAATACGGTTTGGATCCACTCCCGCATGCAGTGTTCGCTTCAATAAACGCGCCACTTCATCCACCCCATCGTAGTTGAGCGCTATTTGCAACAATAAACCTTCGTTTTCCTGTGACCGCTTCTCCACTGCTTCTATAGTTTTGCGCACCTGCCCGGGTATGCCGCTTTTATCACCAATGACACGTATGCGAATCTGTGCATCCATCAGTTCTTGAGTATCATGTTCCAGAAAGTGCTGCAACAACTGCCAGATACCTTCCACTTCCTCCTTATCTCGTTTCCAGTTTGCAATGGCAAATGCAAACAGAGTAAAAGTGTGCACAGGTGCATCTCTAAGCTCTCGGAGGAGTGTTTTCACCGTAGCAACACCCGCAGTGTGCCCCTGTAAACGCGGCAACCCTTGCGCACTTGCCCATCGTCCGTTACCGTCCATAATGGCTGCAATGTGGTACCCCTCCTTTGCGTGATTCTTCATATACTACTTTATAAACATCACAATCACCCAAAAGGTTAGAGAGTAACCTTAGGAGTATATACAGCACTGGTAAATCACTAATCTGCTTATTCCCTGTCTGGGTAGTCAGCACTGTTTCGCTTTGGTCGCATCAACGGGAAGTACTGGGTCTCTCGAATCGGTTTATCAACCAAGTATGCAAAAAATCGTTCTCCCAAAGTTGCCGCACCAAAGGTTGGTGGCATGCCGTATTCCAACATTTCTACAAAATCCCAGTCAGGCATCATTGCCTCCTCATCACCCTGCGCAAGCAGTTCCGCCTGTTGTTCAAAACGTGCTTGTTGTTCGGATGGATCATTTAACTCAGCAAAGCAGTTGTTGAACTCTGCTCCCGCCAGAATCAACTGTGCGCGAACCACCGTTCCATCACCCCTGTCCGACTCCTTGGAAAGTGGAGAAACCAGCTTTGGATGTCCGGTCAGCCATACCGGACCGGCTATATTTTTGCGGCAGTACTTCCACAAGGTGTCAGTTAAGCGTTCACGATTTGCACCCTCATGTTCAATTTTCAGTTCGGCAACTTTTTCCATGAGCTCTTCATACGAAGCGGTCAGTACATTCACTCCTGTCTGTGCTTCAATAGTCTCAACATAGTCTATACGCTCAAACGGTCCGCTGAAGTCCACATCAAACCCTTTGATGGTGAACACACGTTGTCCATCAAATGCCTCATCAAGTACGTAGTGAATATGTTCCTCCAGAAGTTTCAAACCATCCTCAAAGTTCATATACGCGGCATAGAACTCTATGTTGGTAAACTCCTGTAGATGATCGGGGCTGGTTCCTTCGTTTCGGTATACGCGACCCACCTCAAAGGTACGAGGTATGCCTGCCGCCATCAGTCGTTTTTGCCACAACTCACCAACGGAGATACGCAGGTATACGTCCATATCAAAATCATCATGATGGGTTACAAAGGGATTGGCTTCAGCACCGCCGGTAGTTGTTTCCAGTGTGGGTGTGTGCACCTCTTCAAAGCCTCGCTCCTCCAGAAATCGACGTGATGCTTTCCAATAGAGCGCTTTCTTGCGAAACATGTCCCGCAACTCGGGATTGAGCAGTATATCCAGATACCGTTTGCGGTAGCGCTCATCTTCATCTTTGATTCCAAAGTGTTCCGTAGGAATGGATCGTAATGCTTTAGTCAACACCCGCCACGATGTGACAGACACAGCCTGTGTACCACGTTTGGTCACATATGCCTGACCGGTTACCTCGATAAAGTCACCAAGACTGATGGCTTCAATAAAAAGAGTGAACTGTGCTTCATCTACGTTTTCCTTTGAGAAAAACATCTGCATCTTTGCAGTGCCATCAAACACGTCCGCGAAAGCAATAGCACCATGCTCCCGCATGGACATCACTCGTCCGACAACGGTGACTGTTTGCTGATTCTCCAGAAGAGACTCAAACGCATCAAGTACCTGTTTGAGGCTGTGTGTGCGAGCTGTTTCAGCCGGGTACGGATCCATGCCCGCTTGGCGCAACATCTCACGCTTACGTTCACGCTCTGCGCGCAATTCTTCCACTCCTGTTTTAGACATAGTGTTGCCATTCTAGCGTTTCTGGTGTTTTTTGCAACGAACAATGCCCCCTGAGGGGGCCTCTTGTTATTTTATCTTTAGAAGTTTGTACTTCTGTTTTCCGTTTGGTGTTTCAAACTCAATCTCATCTCCCTTCTCCTTCCCCATCAAAGCTTCTCCCAAAGGAGAGAGGTAGGAGAGCTTCTTTTCGTGAATATTTGCCTCTTCGGATCCAACGATGGTGTAGCAAATACTTCCCTTTTCTCCCTCTTTTTGAATGCACACCTCATTGCCCAGACCCACCACGTCTGATTTCGCGTTTGAAACGATTTTTGCCTCCTTGATGACTTGCTCCAAGTGTGCAATACGTTCCTCAATAGCTGCCTGCATGTCACGCGCCTCTTGATACTCAGCATTTTCCGAGAGATCCCCGAGACTTCGCGCATACTCCAGCGATTCTGCCACCTCCTTCCTTCGCACCGTTTTTAGATGCTCAAGTTCTTTCTTTAGTTCTTCAAACTTTTCCTTCGTCAAAAATGCTTGTGTGTCATTCATACTCAAATTTATTTCACTCAATTATACGCAGAAACCACTTTGAAGCAAACATTTGAGTTTTCCACAGTAACACTTATTCCGCATCTTGTACTTCCTGTTGTATTTGTGCTTCAGCAGAAAGTCCCAGATACGCAGGAGTATTCTTCTCCATCCACGCAATCACCTCTCCCATAATGGTAGTTGCTCCCAACTGGTTGCTACGAGGGGCCTTGTCCATCAGAAGGACAAAAGCATATTTTGGATCGTCATAGGGGAAGTATCCCGCCGCCCACGAGTTTACATATTGATTGCCGGCACCCACCTCCGCTGTTCCCGACTTCGCCGCAATCGGAATGGCCTGTCGCCCGAGCGCGAGCGCGGTACCGCGCTGTGCAACGGTCGTCAGGTACATCCCTTCGCGCACCACCTGCAGCGCATTCATATCAAGTTCCTTGTCTACATATGCCGGTTTTTCTCCCTTGAGGATATGCGGCGTAAAAAATCGTCCCCCGTTTGCAAGCGCTGCATACGCCACCAGCAGCTGTAGCGGCGTGACCTGCCAACCAAATTGTCCGATTGCCGAGTGGTAGGTATTACCCAACCGCCATGGCTCTCCAAACGTTTTTTCCTTCCATTCCGGTGACGGTACTGTGCCGGACTGTTCGTTTGCCAGGACAATGCCGGTTGTCGTACCAAATCCAAAAAAGCGGAAATACTCATCCATCTTGCGTATGCCAAGCCCTTCAAACGGTTTATCCAATCCCGCCTGCGGTACTGCAAAGTCCGGCAGTCCACCCCCGACAATGTAGAAAAATACATTTGAAGAATATGCCAAAGCATCACGAACGGTAATCTCCCCTTGCACACGCCAGTCTGCAAAACGGTAAGGGCTGGATGGGTCATATAAATTGGGGATAACCAGAGCGCCGTTACTGTATAGTGTGGTGTCTTCGGTGATAATACCTTCTTTCAGTGCCGCATAGGCGACAAAAGGCTTCACAACAGAGCCCGGAGTGTATACACCGGCGAACACTTTGTTCAAAAACGGGAACTGTGGATCGTTATTGTACGCTGCGATAAGTTCCACATCGTCCCCATCAGCCATGACTTCAGGATCATAGGAAGGAAAACTGGTCATTGCGATAATCTCTCCGGTTTTTATATCCATAATCGCACCTGCACCGCTGCGGAAACCTGCCTGTGCCGAAGATGTGGCGATTATGTTGTACATCGCTTCGGACAATGTGGCATCAATGGAAAGTATCACCTCCTTCCCCGACTGAGGTTTTTCAATCTCATGCTCTCCTATCACCTCGCCCAGTGCATCTGTTTCAATAAACTGCTTTCCATTAACCCCCGCCAGCTGTGTATTGTATGCAGACTCTACACCATTTCGTCCCACATATTCGGTACGATAGTAAAATCCTCTGCTGTCCTTCAAGGGGTAGCTGACGTAGCCGATCAGCTGCCCCAACCCCTTGCGATCGGTGTAGGCACGCACGGGAAAAGAGTACTCGCCACCGGTGTCTGGCTCGTTCCATGCCAGCAGTTCTCCATTGCGATCATAAATGACACCTCGCTCAGCAATAATCATATTTTCCTCAATGCTGTTGTTTTCACTTATGTTGAAGTACTCTTCACCTTTCACCACCTGCAATACAAACAATTTACTTAAAAACCATGCAGCGATAAGTA
>WFTF01000029.1 GCA_015485575.1 Patescibacteria group bacterium
CGCATTGTCAGTATGCTGTTTAGCACATAGCGTAATGTAATGTTCTTGTAAGTTTTTATGCCCCTTATCTTTCATTCGTTTCGCACCATTCTTGCCGTAGTTGCGGCTATTGGATTGGTCGTTTCACTATTTATTTTATTCAGTCGCTCTTCCGAAGAGACTGCTCCGGAGGTGTCTGTAGTGATGGAAACAGAGAAGGCGGAAGATTCCGGATATGTTGTAACATTTGAAGCACCAAACGGAGAGATGCAGACCTACCGCTATAAAGCAACACCGGAACAAGTTACCGCAAATGCCGCCAAGGTGTCACCGCAATCGCTGCCACCGATATCACTGCCGGTGTATGATGCAGCGTTTGGCGACATTTTTAATGCGCAACTATCACTCATTGCAGAGCTTGAAGGGATACTGCAGAAAGATCTGCCTCTTAAGATGCTGGAGTTGCAGAATTATGTGGT
The DNA here is from genome assembly GCA_015485575.1 of Patescibacteria group bacterium. Lineage (GTDB taxonomy): Bacteria > Patescibacteriota > Minisyncoccia > Phycocordibacterales > UBA918 > OLB19. The sequence goes on from WFTF01000029.1 coordinate 459, forward strand.
AGCGGGTGACTTTCAGCGGGTTGTGTCAGAGGTCGATAATGCACGAGCGATTGTCACTCGTGCACAAACGATAAATGCACAGGTGCGCGACAAGACCGACCAAATAGCCGGCTACCTCCAGAAAGACGGAGATAGTCTTAAGCCGAGTGTTTATAAAGCACTCGTGGACTATGTGGACAAATCAACCACACTGTCTGACACGATTGCGTGGTTTTTGGATTGGTACGACACCATTTTAAGTCCGCAACGGGTAGAGAGCATGCAGCTGCCGTCCCAATCGGAGATTGAAGAAGCAGAACGTCGTGCGGAGTCGGTCAGTACGATAGTATCAAGACACGCATTGTCTTTGAAGACATTATTGAGCATATGGTACGGCCTCTAAGAAGCTTTTGACACACTGTATGATTCTTTGGGAAGACAGAAAGCGGTTGCATGACATTGTACATTTTGTGCGGAGCAGTAGCTGTTCGGATTTTTACAGAAAAAAATACAGAGTATTGTCAGACAGCTTTACCGGTTCGGTTGAGTCATTGCCGTTTTTAACTCGGACCGATCTAGCGCGGACACCTGCTACGGAACGTCTCTACGTTTCGTTACCGGAAGTGGCGCAAATCGGTTTTACCTCAGGCACCACCGGTGCCACTCCGCTGATTGCTTTTTTTTCCGAGATTGAAAGGTATTACTTTGACCCTTCGTTTGGGCTTGATGTGACCTGTGTGTTGACCATACATCCGCAGATGCACAAGTTTTCCCTTACCTTTTCAAAAATTTGTCGCGAAGGGACACGCCCCATTGCTCCCTTGTTTGTTGATCCGCAAGCGTATGCAAATGCCGCGGTGCTTGCAGGCAAAGTAGGAGCGGATGTGTTATGCGCCACACCAACCCAGGCGGTTGCGCTTGCTTCGTACTGTGATTCATATGCCGACCGACGCGCTTTTCGGCTGCTGGTGGTGTTGTCCGAACTGCTGACGGAGCACAAAATGACACAGCTGCGAGAAATGTATCCAAATGCGCGTATTGCAAATGTCTATGCCTCCGCGGAGTTGGGGAATGTATTGCTGTACCCCTGCACACACCTCCTGGATACCTACAGCACATCTTTTCACTTAAGTACACAAGCCCTCATTGCCGCTGAGTTAATAGATGGTGAGCTGGTGCTTACCTATGGTCTTAACAGGGCATTCCCCATGATTCGCTACAAAACGGGTGATTACTTTGAGATAGATACCCACCAGTGCCCCTGTGGCGCAGATACCCCGGCACTCCGTTTTGCGGGAAGGAGGGGGGTTGACCTTATCCGTACACATGGTTTTGAGATACGCGGTGCAAGTGTGGATGAGTTTTTCTTGCAACAGCCATATGACGTGACTGATAAGCAGATTCACTTTTTCCAAAGTCAAACACAGAAAGATACCTTGGATATACGCGTGGAAATAGTACTGCCGACACGGCCGGACAGTCCCGAAACGGTTGCACAGGTGATACACAGTGCATTTATAGAAACATTTACCTGCACTGCGGGTCTGACTGTTAAAGAGTTGATGGATAAGGGGGTGGTATCCGATGTGCAGGTGCGTATTGTGGATAGGGTCTCTATGCCCGGGATAAAACAAAAACCGCTGGTACAGCACTTAACTTAACATATGATAGAAGCACGCATACGCCCATACCGTTACCTGCTACCCGTCGCTTCCGCTGTTTTGTATGTTTTGTCATTACCTCCCTATACCTTTTTCTATCTCAGCTTTGTAGCCTGGGTGCCTCTTTTCTTTGCTTTTGTGTGGTCAGACAGCAAAAAAGAGGCATTTTTTGTCGGAGTTTCTTTTGCTCTGGTTTTATTCGGTATACAGCTGGTATCACTCGTTTCCGGCTTTCGCTGGCTCCCTGACTTGTGGCTGTTTGCCATGGTTGCGAAGGGGTTCATGTACCTGCTTTGGGTGGGGGTGACCGTTTTAACCGGTATTTTTTCGGTTGCCGTGTATTGGATGCTGCGTCGTTGCAGTAGCGGACCCTGTCTTGTTGTGGTGGCATTTTTATCTTATCTCATCTATGCCCTCACGCTTAAAGTGTTTTTTTTCAATATTCCGTTTTTCTCACTGACCTATGCGGTTATAGAGCTCGATGCTTTTTCTGCTGTCTATGCACGGTGGGGGTTTGAGGTAACCGCATTTTCGGTATTTATGATAAACATGCTGCTCTTTTTTCTGTGTAGAAAAAAGTATAAAAGCGCATTGGTGGGGTTTACAGTTCTCTTGCTCTTTTTCGGTCTCACGGTTTGGTTGGCTGGTGGAGAAGTATCTGAATCTTCAGACCAGAGTATACAAATAGCTATCATCCAAGATGCCAGCAGAGATCGGGAGAGTTTGTACGGACGAGTGCAAGATGGAAAGTTTTCTTATCCAAAACTGGAGGAATATGTATCTCAGATTGTGCAACAGGCGAGTGGAACCGATATGATTATATATCCCCTGGCACCCTGGGACGGTATACTGCTCCCTGACGAATCATCCAATCGCTACTTTCCCGGGGATGTGAGCGTTGCGGTATTCCAGGACTGGGTACGCCGATATATACCGCCAGGTATCGTTTTTGTAACCTGGCATGTCACCGCAGAGAACGGACGCTTCTACAACGATATAGGGTACTGGTATCCGGATGGGCGATACCAACGGTACCGTAAAGAGAAACTCTTTCCTTTCTTAGACTATACCCCGCAATGGATGCTTGATAGAGGTATCGTCTCACTACCCTATGATGCCAGTGCCGGCAACGACAATACACCGTTTTTGTACAATGGTGGGCGTATCGGCGGATTGGTGTGTTCGGAAGTGATGGATACACAAATAGCAAAAAAGCAGGCAACTGAAAACGATATACTGCTTGCTATCGGATCAGAGTCTTTCGTAATAGACAAGACGGTTAGTCAATATAATTATTTGAACACAAAGATGCGTGCCCTTGAAACGGGAAAAACAATCGTACGTGCGAACAAATTCGGCCCCTCGGCGGTCATTGATGGAAATGGGAAAGTTCGGGCGTATGTACCGTATGGCAAGGAGGAGATACTGTATTCCAGCATTTCTCTGTCGCGGTAGCAGGGTGGCTTATCAGCATAAAGGGTGCAATATGCACACTTGAATAACAACTCGGAAAAGTAAGATGTGGGAAGTGTATTCGTGGATACTTGACAGATTGTGAACAGCATGTATTACTAGTCTGTAGAAACGAGAAGGGAGAAGACAGATGAAAAAACTGTTTGCCGCAGGAGCTTTTGCGCTTCTTGGAGCATGCCAGATGGGCACCACTACTTCTACGCAGGTGGACAGTGCTCCGGCGGATACTGAAGCCGCCGCTTCTTCTGCACCGCAGGGGCAGGTGGTTTCAGCAAAAATAAACAAGCCCATCAGCTGGGCGGTTTACGCTTCCTATCGGAAGCTGACTGTTACTTTTGAAAATGGTGTGGAGTGTGTCGCGAAAGATCTCCCACCGACGGTATGGGTCAAGCCGGGGGTCTATACGGGCAGTTTTCCTGATTGCCCCTATGACTATCGGGTAGAGATTCTGGTGGGAACCGGCCCGTTGCCGGGGACGGTGGACCTGCTTCCTGGTCTGCGCTACCAGTTTGCCAAATACGTTGTAACCGTCACTGGTGAAGGATTTTCCCAGACCATCAAGGGCAGCTGATGTATGCCGCCACGCTGGTACAAGCGTGGCGGCTTTTCTTTCACAGGGGCAAGTAGTATGGACCTTGGGAAATGCTACAATGAAGCGGAGTATTGTAACGTATGTCAGATACACCTGTTCGTAAAAAAACAACAAAAAAGTCGGTACGTAAGCGGACCAAAAAGACCGCCGTGCGCGCACGCAGTGGCGCATCGCAGACACGCAAGGCACCCACTTCTCTTGCCGCTCAAAAAAAGAAGGAGCGTCGTGCGCAGCGTATACTTTTTGGTGGTATTGGCGGGTTTGTGGTCGTTCTGGCAGTATCGGTGTTTATCGGTACACGTGACGCAGGTGAGGTGACCATCACCGCGGTATTGGAAGAGCAAAAGAAAGACGCAACGCCTGAGGAACTACAGTTAATCAACAACGTTGGTGTACAGGAAACGAAAACGAAAAAAATTGACGGTGGACTGGTTCCATCGGGGGTGCCGGTGCAACAGTCGGAATCTGAGGTGGTTTCAAAGCAAGCCACCAGCAGCCCGGATGCCACAGCTTCAAGCAGTGCATCAGTGGCAGCTACAACAACAGAGGAACAGACAGTAGAAGAAAACACTTCCGCTAATACCATTGCAACAAGCAGTGCACCAGCCGATACATAGTCCTGTGTGCTATACACAGTGGAGCTGAGCGATTGTGCGGTACAATATATGTGTATGAGCCAAGTACTTTCCAAGTTCGTTCGTGCGGCAGACTATATCGCCGCCGCGCAGATATATCTAAAAGATAATTTTTTACTTGAAGAACCGCTGAAACCGGAACATATTAAAGAGCGCCTTTTGGGGCACTGGGGTACCTGTCCGGGCATCAATTTCACCTATGCACACCTCAATCGTGCCATTATTGCACACGATTTAAGTATGATGTTTGTCCTCGGGCCGGGTCATGGCTTTCCCGCAATACAGGCGAATTTATTTATAGAAGGATCTCTCTCCAAGTATTATCCGGAAGTGCCGCGCAACAGGGACGGACTTGCCTACATTGTCTCCAAGTTCAGCTGGCCCTATGGTTTTCCGAGTCATTCCAATCCGGAGGCACCGGGGGTTATTCTTGAAGGAGGTGAGCTTGGGTATGCTTTGGCAACCTCTTATGGATCTGTGTTGGATAACCCCGACCTTATCACCGCCTGCCTGGTGGGGGATGGTGAGGCGGAGACAGGTCCCACGGCAACCGCCTGGCATTTAAATAAATTGCTTGATCCGGCACATAATGGTGCCGTGTTGCCCATCTTGCATCTAAACGGTTACAAGATTTCCGGTCCGACGTTCATGGGGCGCATGAGCGATGAGGAGCTGCTCAATTTGTTTACCGGCTATGGGTATGAGGTGCATATTGTGGATGCGTACAAAGAAGAAGATGTGCATGCGCGCATGCAAGCTGTGCTTGACGATGCCGTTGAAGCGATACGCTTCACCCAGCACTGTGCAAAAGAGGGGACATTACAGCAGCCGCCACGGTGGCCGATGATTATCCTCCGCACCCCCAAAGGGTGGAACTCTATTAAGTATATAGGTGATAAGCGTATTGAAGACAATCACCTCTCACACCAGGTGATTGCCGACCAGGCACGAAGCAACCCTGAACAAATGCGGCAACTTGAAACATGGTTGCGCTCCTACAAGTTCAACGAACTGTTTAACGGTGAGCATTTTGATGAGGATATTGAATCACTCATTCCGCGTCCCGATAGGAGGATGGGAGATAATCCGCACACACTGGGCGGTGAGGCGGTGTATACACCATTGCATCTGCCGGAGGTGGCGGATTTATCTTATACCGGCACTTGTCAGTTGGAAGATACTTCTTGTGAGTCTGTCAGCAGTATGGAAAAAGTGGGAGCATACTTGCGCGATGTACTGAAGGAAAACGAGGCACAGAGAAACTTGCGGATTATGTCGCCGGACGAAACTTACTCCAACAAGTTGGATGCGGTCTTTGAGGTGACTAACCGTGCGTTTGTGTGGCCGCATAAGCAATGGGACCGGGACATTGCGTGGGACGGTCGAGTGCTGGAGATGCTCTCGGAGCACAGTTTGCAGGGGCTTATGCAGGGGTATGTATTAACGGGGCGACATGCGGTCTTTCCATCGTATGAGGCGTTTGTGCAGATTATCGGCAGTATGGTTGATCAGTACGCGAAGTTCTTACACATTGCTCGCGAGGTGCCATGGCGAGGAGATGTGCCGTCCTTGAACTATATACTCACTTCTTCCGGGTGGAGGCAGGAACATAACGGATTTTCTCATCAGAACCCCGGATTTATAGACGATGTGTTACAACGACAAGGTTGCTTTAGCAACGTTTACTTTCCCGCTGACGCAAACACCGCACTGGTAGTCATGCGGCATATGTTGGCGTCAAAAAACGAAATTAACGTTATGGTGGTCGGGAAACGTCCGCTACCATGCTGGCGCACGGTACGACAGGCGGAGGAGGATTTGCGTGAAGGTATCAATATATGGGACTTTGCCAGCGATGAAGATCCACACATGGTCTTTTCAGGGGTGGGGGATTATCTCACCGGAGAAACACTGGCGGCTATCAGTGTCATTAAGCAAGAAGTACCAAACATGCGACTACGGTATGTGAATATAACCTCTCTGTCAGCGTTGGGTATGGGACATGCAGGATGTACGGTATTGCGCCATGATATTGATTACTACTTTACGCCTGACAAACCGGTATTGGTAAATTTCCACGGATATCCTCAGACAATGAAGCAGATTCTGTTTGATTATGGTGTAAGTGCAGAGCGTGCGTCGGTACATGGGTACATAGAGTCAGGGTCCACAACCACTCCGTTTGACATGATGGTACGAAACAAAGTGGACCGCTATTCGCTTGCCATTGAAGCGTTTGCGACAGCGGAAGCGGCGGGGTTGATTACGGTGACACAGAAAAACACGCTGGTGAAAAAGTATGAAGAAAAGCTCTCTCGTCACCGAGCGTATATTGTGGAACATGGTAAAGATCCCGAAGAAATAACGAGTTGGAAATGGCACGTACGCTCATAATCAATCCCGGCAGTACTTCACGCAAGTATGCTTTGTATCACAATGGCATGCGCAAGGCGGTGGTGTTCTGTGAGGCAACCGGCAAAGGGTTTGAGGCAACACTCACCGTTGAAGGAAAAGTGGTGCTACATGAATTGCTATCAGCGACGCAGTTCACGCACGCACTTTCCTATGCGTTGGACTGCCTTGAGGATAAAGATATTCTCTCCGCCAGACACGATATTACCCATGTGGGAATGCGGATAGTTGCCCCCGGAAGCTATTTTATGCAACATCGGATTGTTGATGAAGTGTATGTTGCGAAATTGCGTGACTGCGCTTCGGTGGCGCCACTTCATATTCCAGTGGTGCTCGATGAGATTGCAGCTTCTCAAAAAGAACTGTCGCACACGAGCATCGCAGCCGTTTCAGACTCCGCATTTCACAGCAGTATACCGGAGCATGTACGACGCATCAGCATAAGCAAAGCTGATGCCGAGCGCTATGATATACAGCGTTTCGGCTATCACGGTCTGTCTATTGCGTCGGTGGCGCGGCGCGTGCCTGAATTGCTCGGCACTATGCCGCGTAGAACCATCGTATGCCACATCGGTGGCGGGGTGAGCATTGCCGCATTGTCCGACGGTGTGAGTGTCGCAACGTCCATGGGATACACGCCGGCAAGCGGTATGATTATGGGGTCGCGCGGCGGTGACGTGACTGCCGGTGTATTGGCGACATTGGTGCAAAAAAAGAAACTATCCGGCAAAAGGTTGTACGAGTACTTGTATCAAGAGTCCGGTTTTCAAGGAGTAGCCGGAGTTCGCGACTTACGCTTGGTGCTTGAGCATGCCGCGCAAGGGAAAGAGGACGCGCAGCTTGCGCTGAATATGTTTGCACATCAGGCACAGGCATGGATTGGGTCACACGTGGTGCAATTGGGAGGTCTGGATGCAATAGTACTAACCGCAACAGCCGTTGAGCGAAATCCGTATGTCCGTTCACTTCTGATGGATGGTTTGGAGGTGTTTGGAGTACATGTTGATCATGATAAAAATGACAGCTGCATCAGCTGTGAAGGGGTGATTTCCGCCGCGTCAAGTGATGTGCAGGTGTTGGTGATGAAGACTGATGAGATGGGGGAAGTGTTACGTCAGACACACATCTTGAGTGGCTAGAGGTGTGTGCCGTTAGTGCTTGATTGTGTCAGGTTGGGTATTATTTTTGCCGGTTACACAGTCGGCGCACTTGCACCCTTCGGGAGCAATAAGGTCGTCTATGTAGGTTTTTCCATATGAGATGGTAATCTCCTCGCCCTTTTTAATATTTTTTATTGCACGGATATAGATTCTATCTTCGGTGACCTCATGCTCGGCTTCGGCATTTGGGTGACATGCATGATTGATATAGCGCGCGGTGTTCTTCAGATCACTTCCGTCAATGACTAAGTTGTCGGTGACCTCAAAGAGGTAGCGTCCACCACGTTTGTCCGCTTCTTCCGCGTTGATGCGGTCGCCTGTGTATTCAATAATCAGTTGATCTTTTTGTATATCTTCACCGGCAAAAAGTCCCATACCCGCACTTGCGGGCTGTACGAGTACTTTCGGCCGATAATCGTCATAGTATTGCTCTTCAACCATCGGCACAGAGTATACCATTGATAAGTTCCTCGTTCAGCGGGTTGTGCATGATACACTACAAGAGAAGAATACTAACCCAAGGTGTCATATGTCGTCAGAAGAATATATCACTCGTATATTACTTGCCGCGCTGGTTGGCGGACTGATAGGGTTGGAGCGAGCGTATCATGACAAAAGCGCGGGGTTTCGTACGATGATACTTATTGCAACGGGATCTGCTTTTTTTACCATTATATCCGAAGTGCTCGGCGAACCCATTGAGGACAATGCGCGTATTGCTGCAGCGGTGGTAAGCGGCATTGGATTTTTGGGTGCGGGTGTGATTATTAAAGATGGGGTTAGCATCAAGGGATTAACCACTGCGGCATCTATTTGGATGGTGGCGTCTTTGGGTATGGGTATGGGGCTCGGCTTGTATGAACTGGTTGCGGTGGTCACCGCAACCATTTTGGTGGTGTTGTGGATACTGCCACCCTTTGAACGCCGCATTGACGCGCTTCATGAATTTCTCACTTTCAATATTGCAATCAAAAATACCGATACACAAGAAGACAAGGTCCTGCAGTTATTTGCCGACCACAACGTCAAGGTGGTGGAGGTGCGGCATTCACAGGCAACCGGGTCTGAACGAATGCTACATGTAAAGGCGAAGACCACACCGCAAAAACGAGCAATGGTCAGTAAGGCACTGGCAACGAACAAGGCCGTGCTCCGTTTTGATACATAACTTTTTATGTCTCTCTGCTGATGCAAAGGCGGGGAAAAGTACCAACTCAGTTTGGAGGTGATAGTATAAAATGAAAGAGTACTGGTGTTAGCGGCAAACATTTAGTGTTGCTGTGTTCGCAGTCGCGTATGCGGCTGACATCCTTGCCAGATGTTATAACACGAGTATGGTTGTAGCGATACAATAAACCAAAGTACAACGAAGAGCTATTTTCATAGTATCTTTGTCTTCAAACGGTTTTTATATGTGTGCAAAGAGCATGTGACAACATTGCAGGAGCATACAACACTACAATCTAATAAATAGATACAAGGGCATATATGTTTCGCACAGAACACTCTGTCGGAATGCTCAAATCTATTGCAATGATTGCCGGCCTTGCGATCATACTGTGGTCACTGGGTCTGCCATCGCTCCGTCTCTTGCAGGCGGCAAGTATCACCGGTGTGAGTGATGTACTGTCTGACTCTGCACCATCTGCAGCGTCAAACCACACCATCACCTTTACCACACCAAGTGGTATTGCAGCCAGTGAGACGGTAACCATCACCTTCCCGTCAGGGTTTGACATTTCTTCACTTGCGGTAGGTGACTTTGATCTCTCTGTTGCCGCAGCGGATCAAACACTTGCCGCAAGTGCAAGTGCAACTGACTGGGGGGTTGCCACATCGGGTCAAACAATCACTTTGACCGCACCCTCGTCAGGTACTCCCGCAGCCGCAAACGATGAACTGATCATCAAGATCGGTACCAACGCAACAGGGGGCACCAATCAGATCACCAACCCATCAGCGGAAGGATCCTACGAGATCAGCATTGGTGGGACCATGACTGATTCCGGCGCTACCCGTGTGGTCATCCTTACCGCGGTGACGGTGAGTGCTTCGGTGGCGACTATCTTTAACTTTACTGTTTCAGGTACTCCCGCCGGAACGAAAATCAATAACCAGACGACAACCGGTGCGACCGGATCAACAACTATCCCGTTTGGTTCATTGACAGCCCTGACTGCAACTACCTCAGCCCAACTGCTGACGGTCAGCACCAACGCCGCAAACGGCTACAGTGTGACCGTACAAGTGGATGGTGCGTTACGTTCTTCCACAGGGGAAGATATTAAAGAGTTTTCACAAGACTCTGACACAAACACACCAACGACATGGGCGGCCCCAACGGGTCTTATCAATTCCCCAACGACATGGGGGCACTGGGGAGTGACGTCGGATGACACTTCAATTACTTCCCGTGCTGGTAATGAGTTCGGTGATAACTTGTTTATCGCCGCATCAACCACTCCACGAGAGGTGATGCAGCACACCGGTCCTGTAAACGGGACAGGGGTAGGGGTTGGTACTACAACCGTGGGATATAGAGTGGAAATCTCCGCACTGCAAGCTGCAGGTGACTACTCTACGACACTCACCTACGTAGCAACACCAACCTTCTAGCGTTGTACGCAACGTTATATTGAGTCGCGTCTTGATGTACATTGAACTACGTCGCGTAGTGGTTCACTCAATTCTATATTTGCAGTAGAGTAGAGCATATGCAAAACCCTATCTCCCACCACGAGTAGGGTTTTTGCTTTATGTCTCGCTTGTTTTTTGAATAACCTCGCTATTTTGTGCATAAACCTGGGTAATCCCCCTCAATCTGTTGCTATACTAAGGGTACATGAAAGCGGGAACTTTTTTACTAACGCTGTTATTGCTCTTTGGTGTCTGGCAAACAGCTGGTGCTGCCATGCTCTATATGGATCCTCCGGCTTTGTCGGTGAAGCGAGGGGATACGGTGAAAGTGTCCGTACGGCTGGATACTGACGAGGATGAATGTGTAAACACCATTGACGGAGTAATCACTTACGATGATGCTCTTAATCTGGTAGATGTATCAC